>CAYUNA010001013.1:0-1752 GCA_964445895.1 uncultured Saprospiraceae bacterium
TGCCCATATTCACTCATCCATCCTATTTGTTTAGCTGGATTGCCCACCAATAAAGCATAAGCTAACACTGTTTTAGTTACGACTGCCCCTGCACCAATAAAAGCATATTCACCAATATTGTAGCCACACACAATTGTTGCATTTGCACCAATGCTTGCACCACGTCCTACATGCGTTTTAGAATATTGCCCGCGCCGATTAACGGCACTTCTTGGGTTGATTACATTTGTAAAAACCATTGAGGGTCCTAAAAAAACATCATCATCACAAGTAACGCCAGTATATATAGAAACGTTGTTTTGTACTTTCACATTACTACCTAATACTACATCGGGGGAGATGACGACATTCTGTCCAACATTACAGTTTTCACCTAAAGTACAATTGGGCATAATGTGCGAAAAATGCCAAATTTTTGTGCCCTCACCGATACTACAGCCGTCGTCAATAACTGCAGTTTCATGTGCAAAATATTTTTGTTTCTTATCCATTTTTAATTGAAAAATGATTTAACTTTACTCGAAATATACTCCATCAATTCTTCATTCATCTCGGTATGAATTGGTAATGACAATACAGAATTACATAACATTTCTGTTACAGGCAATTCAAAATCTGCCGCTGAATATTCACGGAACGCTTCTTGTTTATATAAAGGGACTGGATAGTAAATCATTGTCGGAATACCCTCATTCTTCAAATATTCCCGTAAAGCATCTCGTTTTCCATTCTGAATTACCATTGTGTATTGGTGAAAAACATGAGTAGAATTTTGGTGTCTAAACGGTGTTTGGACTCCTACTATATCAGCTAATTTTTTATCATAAAAATCAGCCACCTGGTTTCTTGCCCCTGCATATTTGTCTAAATACTTTAGTTTTACGTTCAAAATTGCAGCTTGAATAGCGTCCAAACGCGAATTACAACCAATCATGGAATGGTAATAACGCTTTTTTTGACCATGATTTGCAATCATTTTTAATTTCAAACCCAATTCTGCATCATTTGTAAACATCGCTCCTCCATCTCCGTAAGCGCCTAAATTTTTGGCAGGATAAAAAGAAGTCGTTCCAATATGACCAATTGTTCCTGCTTTTCTTACTGTTCCATTCGAGAAAGTATAATCGGATCCTATCGCTTGGGCATTATCTTCAACTACCCAAATACTATGCTTTTTTGCGATTCTCATAATACCTTCCATATCTGCTGTTTGTCCAAACAAATGAACGGGTACAACAGCTTTAGTTTTGGGCGTAATCGCTTTTTCAATCATTTCTGCGGTCACATCATAAGTATCTGGACGAACATCAATCATTACGGGTTTTAACCCTAATAGACCAATAACTTCCGCTGTTGCAACATAAGTGAAAGCTGGTACGATAACCTCATCCCCAGGCTTCAAACCCAAAGCCATAAAAGCTATTTGCAATGCATCTGTTCCATTTGCACAAGGAATAACATGATTCACACCCAAATAATTTTCCAAGTTTTCTTGAAACGTCTTCACTTTTGGTCCTCCGATATAATAGGCCGTGGACATTACATCCAAAACCTCTTTGTCAATTTCAGATTTGATGGATTCGTATTGTCCAATCAAATCTACCATTTGTATTTTATCTGGAATCATTTATTATTAATATATTTGTTATAGGTTTGAAATAATTGTTCTACCAGTATTTGATTTTTTTCTAAATAACCATTCCTGCCCCTACTGTCTCATTCGTCCCCTCATCCACAAATATGACACTACCA
>CAYUNA010001014.1:0-1749 GCA_964445895.1 uncultured Saprospiraceae bacterium
AGTACAACGGCTTTCGTCATTAAATCTAATACCATGAACAAATATAGTATTATCTTATATCTCCTTTTGTTTTCAGTTTTCACCGCAACTGCTCAACCTAATTCCGACCAATTCAGAGATAATGTTTGGATTTTAGGGTATGATTTTAATAGTAGCACTCCAGAGATTCCTGGCGTATACCTCAATTTTTCTAATGATGCTCTTGAAATTACTGAAGTAGAAGATAAAGCGTTGGAAATGGGTTTTACCAATGGCAGTATTTGCGATGAAAATGGAGATTTGTTGGTTTATTCAAATGGATGTGCAATCGCTGATTATAATGAGAGCATTATAACAGGTGGAGAAATAATTAATGATGGTGTTTACCACAATATTTATTGTGGAGCATTTGATTATTATGCAGTAGCACAAGGAATAACTAATTTCTTTCAACCAGAATCGAATGACACGATTTTATTGGTTCATCAAAAAATAGATACTCATTCATTCGGCCCAGCGGTTAGCGACATTCTATTAACAAAAGTGGTCGTCGATAGTGAGCAGAATTTATCCGCTATTTCTGTGGATGAGTCACTACTATCCGATACAATTACAGCCAGCCATCTTTCCGTTTGCCGACATGGAAACGGGAAAGATTGGTGGTTGTTTTGTTCTGAACTTTTCTCCACTAATCAATATAGTTTGTTATTTACATCTGCTGGTGTTGAAGGCCCGTTCGAGCAAAGCATTGGAGACACCACACGTTTAGGAGGAAATGGTTCTGGTGGTAGTGTTTTTTCCCCAGATGGTACAAAATATATCAAATATGATATTAAATCAGATATTCAGATTTTCGATTTTGACAGGTGTACGGGTAATTTAAGTAATTATATTCAGATACCTATTCAAGATTTATCTGATACTGTTTTTGCGGCAGGAATTGCTATCTCTCCTAATTCTCGTTTTTTATATGCGTCTTCTACGAATTTTATTTATCAATTCGATTTAGAAAGTTCTGATATTGAAGCATCCAAAATAATTGTAGCTGAATACGATGGATTTTTAGATGAATACGGGCAACTTACCTATTTTTATATGCCTGAATTAGCTCCTGATGGCAAAATATACATCACTTGCCCTGGTACGAAGCCTATCTTGCACGTTATTCATAATCCAAATGAACAAGGGACGGCTTGTAATGTGGAACAACATGGAATTGTGCTTAACAATATTATTTCAAATGGTCTCCCTCATTTCCCCAATTTCCGCCTTGGCCCAATCGTAGAAATTCAACCCAACTTTAATACAACTATCAGTAATGATACAGTACAATTTGTTAATAATACTGTAGGTGGTACAGATTTTCATTGGGATTTTGGAGACAATACAACAAGTGTTGCAGTTTCACCAGAGCATATTTATGAAGAGCCAGGGCAGTACATTGTCACTTTAACAGCTATGGAAAGTTGCGTAGAGGAAGTTTTTACCGATACCTTAAATGTTATTTTTACAGATGTAAATGAAACATTTTCAACTCAGCAAACAGCAGTTTATCCAAATCCAAATCATGGTACTTTTATCATTGATTTTTTAGATAGGTACTCAAAAAATAGTACTTGGAGTTTGACTGATACTTTCGGAAAAGTCCTCCAATCTGGACAATTTACCCAATCCAAAGAAGAAATCTCTACTAAAAATATATCTGCTGGTCTTTATTTACTAAAAATCAGAGATGAGAATGGGATAATTGCCATTCACAAAGTATTGATT
>CAYUNA010001015.1:0-1748 GCA_964445895.1 uncultured Saprospiraceae bacterium
AATGGCTTTAGCCATTTTTCGAAAATACAAAATGACTTTTTACACAGTGTACTAAGCATAAGTTCTACAATTCAAACAGCTTCAACCTTATGAAAAAAATCCTTATTCCCATCCTACTTTTAATCATTATTACCCTTAGTTTTTACATTTTTCAAAAACAAAAATCACTGGAAAAACCTAAGGAAGTCACTGAAAAGCCGATAGAACCGAAGCCAACTAATCCGACTGAAAAACCAACGCCAAAACCTATAGAAAAATCAAAATTCCACGACATTGAATCTGATAATATTGATAAAACGCCACTCAATCTCGTGACTCAAAACTTCACTCTTTCCAATGGCGAATCTTTATCGCTTGATTTGCCCGAAGGTTATAAAATATATCCCGCAGCGGAAGGGATGCCCCGTGTCCGATTTTTTGCGAAAGCACCCGACGGTCGGCTATTCGTGACGGGCATGCACAATTTGACTGATAATAAAAAGGGGAAGGTTTATATTTTAGAAAACTTTGACGAAACAACTAAGAGATTTCAAAAAGTAACGGTTTGGAAAGACAAATTGCGTAATCCCAACAGCGTTGATTTTTATACAGATAAAAACGGGAAAAACTGGCTGTACCTCGCGGTTACCGATTCTCTTGTGCGCTATCCTTACCAAAATGGCGAACTAAAACCATCTGGTCAACCCGAGAAAATTGCGGACTTCCCTGGCAACGGTTTGAGTTATAAATATGGTGGTTGGCATTTGACCCGGACGATTTCTTTTCACGAAAACAAGTTATATGTCTCCGTTGGTAGCAGTTGCAACCTTTGTGAAGAGCGCGAAGATGAGCCATTTCGAGCAGCAATCGTAGTGATGAATCCTAATGGTAGCAACCAAAAAATATATGCCAACGGTATCCGAAATGCCGTCGATATCGATTGGGTTGAAGGAAAATTATACGCAACCAACATGGCATCCGACCACCTGGGCAAAATGAAACCCAATGACCCTTTTTATGAAGTCAGGGAAGGTCAAAATTATGGCTGGCCCTATTGCTACGAGCATCAACAAAAAATGTACGACGAAGACCCAAAAGACCAATCTGAAAACCGGGTTGCTAAGAAAATTGTCAAAGATTCTTGGGATAAAAAAACGATTGATTGTGCCGAAGTACCGCCCGCTTATGCCTTGTTTGAAGCGCATGGTTCTCCATTAGGATTTGCTTATTTTGGAAAGGAGACGAAAGGCACGGAATTGCAAAATTACTTTTTAGCTTCCTTGCATGGCTCAACCGTTGCGAAGGTCGGCACGGGACATCGAATTGTTCGTTTCAAAAAGGGTTTTGCACCCGAACCATTTATCAATAATTTTTTAAAAGATGGCAAACGTGTCGGACGACCTTGCGATATTTATCAATGGGAGGAGGATTCGTTTTTCTTTTCCGATGATTTTAAGGGAGTGGTTTATTTTGTAAAAAAAGAATAATTCATGGCTTCATTCCCCAAAATGGTTGCATCGTTTCACCGATAGTGAAAAATGATAAAATTGCAGTTTTAAAACATAAAATACTTTAACTTTGCGAAAATTTTCAAAATAGACCAATTCGCTTTTTAATATACTGACAATCAAATAAGGAACGCGAAGTAAATAACTTAACTTTCTCTCTCAAGAATGTTAAGTTATTTACTTCGCGTTCCTAAGTGCGTTTTGAAATGCGCAAAAACTAAATAAATCCATGACCACCACAACCTACAAAATGGAGTATAA
>CAYUNA010001016.1:0-1746 GCA_964445895.1 uncultured Saprospiraceae bacterium
TGGTCACAGTAGATGAAGTCGAGAAGTTGATGAGTGGGGACGCGAGTGGTCGAGTAGCGCGGTAATTTATAATTTTCAATTTCAATTTTTAAAAAAACTATGGCAAAATTTACAAGAATACAAGTGGCGCAAAAAATGTCTGAACAAGGTATGGTGCCTCTATTTTATCATCCTGATTTAGCGGTTTGCAAAAAAGTAATTGCTGCTTGCTATCAAGGTGGTGCGCGATTATTAGAGTTTACCAATCGAGGCGATTATGCGCATGAAATTTTCGGTGAATTGAATAAATATTGCACTAAAGAATTACCTGAAATGATAATGGGTGTTGGTTCTGTAACTGATGCAGGGACGGCTTCCCTTTATTTACAAATGGGCGCAAATTTCATCGTTTCTGCTTCTTTGCGCGAAGACGTCGCTTTGGTTTGCAATCGTCGAAAGGTGATGTATGGGCCAGGCTGTGGCTCATTAACGGAAATTGGTCGGGCAGAAGAATTGGGCTGTGAAATTGTGAAATTATTTCCTGGTAGTGTTTATGGGCCAGGTTTTATCAAAGCAGTCAAAGGGCCGCAACCTTGGACGAGTATCATGCCTACGGGTGGTGTTTCTCCAGATTATGATAATTTGAAAAAGTGGCTGGATGCAGGTGCAACTTGTGTAGGCATGGGGTCAAAATTAATGGCAAAAGATGCGAAAGGGAATTTTGATTATAAAAAAATTGAAGGATTAGCGAAGCAGGCGTTGGGCTTTATCAAAGAGATTCGAAGTGCTTAGGAACGCGAATTAAATAAACTTCGGTTCTTAAACCAGCAGATTTTGGTTTCATTTTGTGCTTTGAAAGTCCGATTTATGTTGATATAATGAGGATTTTCAAAGTGCAAAATGAGCGCAAAAGATGCCTTCAAGAATCGAAGGTTATTTAGTTCGCTTTCCTTAACTTGACCTGACAAATCGTTTCCTTTATGGTTTTACACAAAATTCTCCATTTCAAAAACAAATCCAATGTATAAAAATCTACTAATCATTAGTCTTTGTTTTACCTTATTTTCTTGTCAGAATAATGGTAAAAAAGTCGCTACATTTGGTACAACTGTTAGCACACCGACGGAATTACTTGACGCCTTAAAGGAGGTAAAAGCAGGTGATGAAATCGTTCTTAAAAATGGTACATATAAAGATGTAACCATCGATTTCATTGGAGAAGGGACAGCGGATAATCCTATTGTTTTGCGAGCAGAAACGGCAGGAGAAGTTTTCATTGAAGGTGCATCTAATTTGAAATTTGGTGGTGAGTATTTGGAAGTACATGGATTGTTTTTTAGAAATGGCCAAACGCCGTCTAAAGCCGTTATTCAGTTTAGAATAGACGAAAATCAATTGGCAAATCATTGTAAAGTAACCAATTGTGTCATTCAGAATTTTAATCAAATGCAGCGAGATAGGGCTGACCATTGGGTAGAATTTTGGGGAAGACACAACACCTTGAGCAACTGTTATATTGCTGGAAAATCGAATCAGGGGCCGACGATTAGGGTTGACATTAAAGGAAATCAGAGTATCAAAAATTACCATCAAATTGTCAATAATCACTTTGGGCCGCGTCCACGAAAAGGCGGACCACGCGCTGAAACCATTCAAATAGGGGATAGTTACACCTCAATGTCGCCGAGTTATACCAATATTTCAGATAATCTTTTTGAACGATGCAATGGAGAGGTAGAAGTGATTTCGAGTAAGACTAACTTCAAT
>CAYUNA010001017.1:0-1746 GCA_964445895.1 uncultured Saprospiraceae bacterium
AAAAACTCAGCAACTCGACAAAATATCGTGGAGACGGCGTCTCACCTTTTTTATCAAAATGGGTATAACCTAACGGGAATTAATGAAATTATTCGAGAAGCGGGTATTGCTAAGGCGACGTTGTACAGTCATTTTAAATCAAAAGAGGATATTTGTTTAGCGTATTTAGAATTTAAAAACTCGACGTTTTTAAAAGATATTCAGGCGTATGTTTTGAAGGAGAAAAATGGGAAAGAGCAATTATTAGCGTTATTTGATTTTTTAAACGTATTCTTTAAGGACAAGGATTTCAATGGTTGTTGGTGCATCAATACGGTTTCGGAAATTCCTAAGGATAACGAAAAAATTCGTGTCGAAATTCAGCGGCAAAAAAATCAATTTATTACATTGATAATGTATTTGATGCAAAATAACTTTCCCAATAATTCCGTTGCACAGAACGAATTTTTAGCTAAGCAAATTTATCTATTATATGAAAGTGCTGTTTCTGAAAGCCATTTGCATCAGGAAAGCTGGCCAATAGGTGTCGCTAAAAATCTTTGCGAAAAAATATTATAATCAATTTTTTTATACATTAAAAGACAGACTTGTCTGTCTAAAACTAAAATAGATATTCAACATGGAACAATTTAAAGGAAAAAATGCCCTCATCATCGGCGGTACAAGTGGCATTGGCTATGCAACGGTGACGACTTTATTGGATAACGGTGCGACTGTACATGTCGTTGGTCGAAATATGGATAAAATACCCAACGCTGCCAATTTGGTGAAACATAAAATCGATATCACTAATGCCACAGATGTACAACGATTGACAGACAGTATCAATGACTTGGATAATTTGGATTATCTCGTTAATGCTTCTGGAATTTTTGGTCCTAAGCCGTTTTTAGACCACACAATGGAAGACTATAATTCCTACTTAGATTTGAATCGTGGCTTCTTCTTCTTGACTCAAGCAGCGGCTAAAAAAATGAAAGATACAGCAGGTGGTGCTATTGTTAATGTCGGTTCGATGTGGGCAAAACAAGCTGTGAAAGCAACACCTTCATCTGCTTATTCTATGCAAAAAGCAGGACTACATTCTTTGACGCAGCACTTGGCGATGGAGTTGGCAGATTTTAATATTCGTGTCAATGCGGTCTCTCCAGCAGTTGTAAATACCCCAGTTTATCATGGAGTGTTTGGTGGAAAAGCGGAAGCAGAAGAAGCATTGATTGGTTTCAATGGTTTTCACCCAATTGGTCGAAATGGTACGCCACAGGATATTGCGAATAGTATTGCGTTTTTGTTGTCAGACCAAGCCTCTTGGGTGACAGGAGCAATATGGGATACAGATGGGGGAGTGATTGCGGGGCGGAATTAAATCCGTTTTAGATTACTTAAACTCAAGTAAATTTATAAGATAATACATAAAAAAAAGGAGGTCGCTCCTTCTGGAACGACCTCCTCACAAATTATATAATCTCATGAAAGAATCTTGTGGTTTTGTAATTTTTGGTGGTTAAGTGCCTCGTAGTAATTAATTCGGTAAAATTTTTATACAAGATTTTTTTGATAGTTTTACTTTAAAAATTCTTGAATAGCCGTTGTTATTGAAGAAATTTTAAAGGAAAAATAGCGGAAAAAAGCATGCCCCGAGGAATTCGAGGGGATGTTTAAAAATTACCGAATTAATTACTACGAGGCACTTAAGTGTGGGAGACAAAACGCCCCCCACACGATAATCAGTTTTTAGGAAATAAT
>CAYUNA010001018.1:0-1745 GCA_964445895.1 uncultured Saprospiraceae bacterium
AAATAGCGAGAAAAGATAGTTCTAAAAACCGCTAATAAATATGTCCGGGTACTTATCACTTTTTCAATTTAAAAATCACTCGTCCATTGTCTTTTGCAGCATCTGGTGTACGTTTATAATTATAATAGACCAATTGTTCTGGTGCTATGCCTTTTTGTTTCAAATATTTAAAACAAGAAAAAACTCGTTTTCCAGCAATTCCTTGATTGACCTTACCATTTTTGTCCACTTCTGCATAGGAGCTAATATGTAGCGTATAATTGGGAGATTGCTGTAAAACTTTAGCAATTTCTTTTAAAATCCGATAGGCTTCACTGTCAAATTGGTTGGAATTTTCTAAAAACTGAATACTTGCCAATACTGGCAATTCATCCGTTTTTGCTTCCACAGAAATATCTTTAGCGACGATTTTCTCCTGCTCTGAATTATTTGATAGCGGTGTAGTCAATGCCTGCATTGTCATTGTTGGCACTTTTGTTTCTGGGGCAGTGGTCGTTGTTTTTGTAGTTTCAAGCGCCAATTTAGTCGCTTTAATTGCTGCTGTCGGTGGAGGACAACCATTAAATTCTGGTTTACCTGGCACATTTGGACACTCATCTTTCGAGTCAATTACATAATCCCAATCGCTATCTGGGCAGCCGTTCAGCCGCATCATTCCTTTTTCGTTAGGGCATTGGTCGAGGTGATCTGCTGTACCATCCTTGTCACTGTCAGGACAACCATTCAGACTTTTAAAGCCGACGACATCAGGGCAATCATCTTTTGAGTTCTTAACACCATCTCCATCTGAATCTGGGCACCCGTTGAATTTTTTATCTCCAGGTGCGCCGGGGCATTTATCATCCAGGTCAGCAATACCGTCTCCATCTGCATCTGGTTGGCCGATGCGATAGTTAATAGTAAAGCCACCAAATCCAAACCAGTCGTTCTTATTCGGGTCGCCAGCATGACTGATGCCATCCAGTAGGTCATCGAAGGTAGGACGGATGCCAACTTCAAGTCCAACACTCAATTTTGGGTTCAAATCATATTTAATACCACCGCCAAGTAGTAGGTTGACTCTCGTGCTTTCTTTTTGAATAGCGTCATTGCTGATTTCAGGAGTTATGGCAAAATTATCGTAATACGTTTTTGCCTCTCCAAAGTTACCACCAATGCCTATAAATAGATAGGGAGAAATGATTTTTTTGAAACGCCCTATTTCTTGCCGTCTTTTTTCTGCATGTGGTTCAAAAAGCAGTGCACCCGAAAGTTCTAATAATTGCAATTCATAGCCAAACGAGGCAATTTCAGCAGAAGTTGAAAAAGAGCGATTTTCATTTAACTTAGCATAAGTCAATTGACCTCTTACCGCAAGCGTTTGTGTTAGATGACGAGTAAGCATCAAGCCCAATGCTGGTTTGGCTGCATTAATTGCGGCTAAGTTATCTGCTGGAATGTCACCAAAAATAGTTCCTGCACCCGCAAAAACGCCTACTTCCCATTGATGAGCGATAGATGATCGAACGTTTGACATTTTATCAGATTGCGAATAAGCAAAGTTTGCAATAAGAATTAAAACAAGGAGGGTAATTATTTTTGGAATAGTGTTCGTCTGTGTGGGAAGTTTAAAATGATGGAGATTTCCCATGATTATGTTGTTCGTGTTTGTATTTCAATACTTTCAATTTAGGGCATATTTAAAATGTTGATTAGTGAAATGAATTTAATAAGTTGAGCCAGAATGCGCCGTAATTTTTTCTTGT
>CAYUNA010001019.1:0-1744 GCA_964445895.1 uncultured Saprospiraceae bacterium
TCCTACAAATTTTCAAAGAACACTTCCTGATTTATTGTTGGGTGGTTACAAAAATAATTTAAAGCAGATGCAGCGTTTAATACATTTTGGAGATTTAGTAAGTAGTAGACTTTTTTGCAAATAATCAACAAGAAAAAATGAAATATTAAAAATGTCAAATTAGCGACATTTATTTTGCGTTTTTTGAAGGGGATAAAGTAATTTGATGTGTCTTATTAGTGTAAGACGGCTTGATAAAGTTCAAGCGGTTAAATTCAAACAGCTTCTAAGAGGAGAATAAATTTGGAAAATGACGGTTACTAATTGATAGCAACCATTCACCAATGAAATTCAGCGAATTACTAAACGTCAAAACATTAGAAAATAAAAAGTGTGACATTTGTGATTGTTAGTATAAGCAGAATTTAAATATTATTATTTTCAAATTGACCCAACTCTTTTGACTTTATAAAACGTCTATAGAATTGAAGGAAGAAAAAAATGTTACTTTTTTAAATTCTTTCATTATACGTTTATCGAATACTCCTTTTGTAAGATTTAAAGACTGTTATAAACCATATTTTCAAAACCTAAACCATATTTAAAAACTCTTAAATAACCGTACATGATCAAATAACTTTTACACTTTTTTTTACTTTAAAATAATCAATTAAGCTGAAAGAGGACTCTCTTTCTACTGTGATTGTTTTGCCCAATTTTAAATTTTGTCTTATCGTGAATGCACGAAAAGACACTGAAATCGTATACTTTAACAAGAACGAACGAAAGGATTTTACCCGACTGTATTACCTATTAAATCTTTTCAAGTTCACTCAACTGAACTCTTATGAAAAATTCAAACATCTTATTAACTCTTGCACTTGTATTTGCAACTTTCACACTAAGCGCGCAAAATTACGCTAAAATCGACCCCGCATTTAAAAAAGGTCGCATTGATGTTCAATTAGGTATTGGCTTGACTCCAACATTCATAGGAGACAAAGGAACAGCAACGGTACCGCCATTATCGGCATCTGTCGACTACCTATTAGGAAAGAAATTATCATTAGGCGTATATGGAGCCCACTCGGTAACAGAAAGCGTTGAAGATATATTTGTAGACGGTATCCGTGGACAATGGAGAAATCATCACACAGAAGCTGGAGTCCGCATAGGTATTCACTTTACAGAGCAAGAGAAGTGGGATTTTTACGGAGGTTTGAACCTTGGAGTACGTCACAACAAAGTAGAAGATATGCTAGAAGGAATGGAGCAATTGAACATCTATAAAGGTATCAAACCAGTTAACAATACTTTTGCTTATGGTGGATTTGTTGGTGCACGTTATGCATTCAAGGAAAGATTATCTGCATTTGGAGAGGCCGGAACTGGTGCATCATTAGTCAAAGTGGGTATTGGATTTCGCCTTGCAAAATAAAAAATTGAGATTATAATTTGTTAACATAGACCTTGTTTTATCGACTGTGAATTAAGTATTTCACCCGTAAAAAAAACACAGTTAAAATATATTTTCAAGGTCAGTATTTAATTACAATGTCCTAAGCAATGCAGTGTGTGCATACTTAGGACATTTTTTTATTGATAAGAGTTAAGTACGTGACCCTATTTATCTGGACATTTTGACAGGATATTTTTCCGCTATTTTCCTCTTAAAAATAGTTCTCCCGACTTGTCAGTACGGGACAGGCTGTGATGCAGACCATGCAACGATTTTTAAAAGAAAACTATCGAAAAAATCTCTCTG
>CAYUNA010001020.1:0-1741 GCA_964445895.1 uncultured Saprospiraceae bacterium
AAGAAAAAATTACGGCGCATTCTGGCTCAACTTATTAAATTCATTTCACTAAGCTTTTTAAAAACTTTTTTTCGATTCTAACTTTCTATTGTTGAAATTTAACAACATCATTTAGCGATGTATCAAAAGTAATGTTACTGCCATCGCTCAACATCTTTCAACAATGAACCTTGATTTTATAAATGTGGCAGTCAATTGGACATTAGTTGGACTAATCTGGGTTATCCAATTGGTGCACTATCCGACTTTTGCTTATGTTGACAATTCCAATTTTCTACAGTTTCATGCCCACCATTCTAAGTCCATATCTATTATCGTGATGCCGCTGATGCTCATTGAATTGGCTTTGGCGACCTATTTTGCCTATCAAAATCAGTGGAATTTTATCGCACTTACTCCCCTACTGTTCGTCTTGTTAATATGGGCCAGTACTTTTTTTATCCAAGTTCCCATTCATCAAAAATTAGGACAAGGAAAGAACCTTGTCTTAATTCAAAAACTGGTAAACACCAACTGGATTCGGACTATTTTTTGGACGATAAAGGCAATTTGGGTCAGCTATTATTTTCAAAATTAACGCACATCTTTCGTTTTTCATATAAAATCTCCAGTCTCAATTTTCATTTTTAATTGAAAACACACCATTAACTTTAGTTTAAAACGCTTGTTTTACTGTATTTTAAAAATACCAACTGATTTTGTTTAACTTTTTTACACAAAAGTATGAACAAAATTAATAAACCTCCGTTTAACCTAAAAGTATTAATAAAAAAACTAATTTCAATGAAAAATTTTAAATTTCTATTTATCGGATTACTAACGCTCAATTTATTTGTCACCTCTTGTAGTGATGATGATACCACTGACCCAGGAACAGAGGAAATGAGCATTGTGGACACTGCAATTGCAACTGACGACCTTAGTATTTTAGTTGAAGCACTAACTTCTGCGGACTTAGTGACGGCTTTACAGGCAGATGGCCCATTTACGGTTTTTGCACCAACCAATCAGGCATTTCAAGACTTATTGGATTCGACGCCTGCATGGACTACTTTGGATGACATTCCAACAGAGACATTGCAAAACGTATTGTTGTTTCACGTCGTTAGTGGCGAAGTAAGAGCAGCAGACTTGACAGATACTTATGTATCAACGTTGTCACCAGCACCGAATTCTGAAGCAGTTAGCTTAAAAGTTGACGTGACTGGCGGAGTTGTATTCAATGGTTCTGCTAATCCAGTAACCACAGATATTGGCGCAACCAACGGTGTTGTTCACATTATAGATGAAGTTATGTTGCCGCCAAGTGTGGTTAGCATTGCTTTGGATAATGACAATTTTTCTACACTGGTCGCTGCTTTAACTCGTGAAGATTTGACGACTGATTTTATTAGTATTTTGTCTGGAGATGGTCCATTTACCGTATTTGCACCAACCAATGATGCATTTCAAGCATTATTGGACTCTAACGATGATTGGAATGGTTTAGCAGATATTCCAGTGGAGACATTGGAGGCTGTGTTGACTTATCATGTCGTAAGCGGTGCTAACGTACAATCTCGCGAATTGGTGGACAACCAGGTTATCAATACTTTGGGTGGTAGTGTAACTGTTGATTTGACAGATGGCGCAAAATTAGAAACTACGAGCGGACAATCTGCAAACATTATCATCGTAGATGTACAGGGTACAAACGGTGTAGTACATGCTGTAGATACAGTGCTGTTACCATAATTTAATT
>CAYUNA010001021.1:0-1741 GCA_964445895.1 uncultured Saprospiraceae bacterium
CTGAACCGCTAATTTCAGTTATTCTTCCGACTTACAATCGAATGGAATATTTACCAGAAACGGTAGAGAGTATTCTCAATCAAACTCTATCTGATTTTGAGTTGATTATCATTGACGATGGCTCGTCGGATAATACTGCGGCATGGGTCAAAAGTCAAACCGACCAACGAATCAAATATATTGGATATTCAAAAAATCAAGGCGTTTCTTACGCTCGAAATTTGGGATTGGATACAGCTAAAGGAAAATATATTGCCTTCACGGACAGTGATGATTTAAATGAAAAAACGCGATTCGAAGAACAAATTGCATTGCTTGAATCGGATGAAAACATAACTATTTGCGGCTCAGATATTCGTTTTTTCGGATTGATGAGCGGAGTCTATACGTATCGTGAAAATGAGATTTCTTTTCGAGCGAAAGCACTATTTCAGTCGCCTTTTCATTTTCCTGCCTGTACAGTTCGCAGGTCTTTTTTAGAAAAGGAAAACATCCGATTTCGCCCAGAAATTCGCTCTGCGGATGATTATTACTTTTTGATGAAAGTGATGGCAAAAGGCAAGGCAAAAATTATCAAAAAACCATTATACCGCTATCGGTGGCACAACGCAAGTATTTCACTGAAAAGAAAAGAAGAACAGAAGCAAAACGAGTTGGGGATTAGTCAACTTGCCTTTCAAGAAATTCTAAATTTAGAGTTGAGTGACAGAGAAACTGAATTGTTGTATCGTTTCAAAAGAGGCGAACACATCGCAGAAGCAAAGAAGAAAATTACTGTAAAAATAGTGCATAAATTAGCGAATCAGGTCGAGCAAGTCTCCAATTTTAATAAAAAGGAAAAACGAGATTTAATCAATTTGATGACTCAAATAAGATTGGGTTTTGAAGGAAAGAAAGTGCAGCTTTTGTGGTTTTTGATAAAGAAAAAAGTTAGAAATTTTAAAAAGTAAAAGCAATATTTGATATATGAAAAAAGTACTAAATATCGTGAAATTTTTCATACCTCATGGACTTGTCGAATTAAATAGACAACGAATAAGGTACAATAAAATTCAAAAAGAAAATCTCAACAAAGAACACCACTTTGATGTAATTCTTAGTGTTGGAGAAGCTTGCCGTCCGGCATCTTACTTAAAAAAACATGGTCTAAGAAGATTTGCACATCCTTTAGATTGGATGATGTGTTACAACTTGGAGACAGTTGTTCAATTATACCGAAAACAATTTAGCGATTTTTTTCTTGATGTCAAACAGGATGAGCACAACAAAAAACGTTTTCTTGATGTCAAAAACAACGTTACCTCAGTTCATTATCCTTCATTGAGCGATAACAAGATTGCTTTTAATCGAAAAATGAGACGTCGATTTAAGCGATTAGATAAACAGTTAAGGAAATGTAATAACATCTGTTTTATTTCTGGTCGAAAAATGGATAGAAAAAAACTCATTAAATTTTTAACCGAAATGGGGGCTATTTATTCAGGGAAAATAACGCTTATAAATATTAGACATAATGAGGAGATTGACGGAATTATTAAGCCGATGATATGCAACAGGGAAATGGTTTCTGACAGACTTGAATTTATAGAATATGAATTCAATGATGTTTACATAGATACTGGTGATTGGAGGACTGATGCCTATGCCTGGCAGGGGAACAACATCCTGTGGAGAAAAATTGTGAAAAAAATCGCTATAAAAACAGACTTTATTAGTTTCTTAAAGAATAATTAAAGTAATT
>CAYUNA010001022.1:0-1740 GCA_964445895.1 uncultured Saprospiraceae bacterium
TCACCTCTTTTTTCGTCTCATTACCAGAAAAATTAAAGTTGAATTTCGCAAAATCTGCCACCATTTGCTTCATTTTAGCATCCACTGCTACCCCGCTTTTCATTTGATGGTCTAATCCATTTTGCATCAACTCTGTCAAAGTTTCCTGCAATATTTTTGTGCTTTCCACATCCTTATCTTCGTATGCTGTTTCAAAACGGAAAATCATGCGCTGCATCTCGGAATTTACTGCTACCATTTGCTGTTCTTGACTCGTTTTATTGTGAACATCCATACGTTCTGCATCCGAAAGACGAGCATTTTGTGCGGTAAGGGATTGCGAAAAAACAAAGCTAAAAATTAACGCTACGAACAATGTATATTTTTTCATGTTGCTATTTTTTGAAAATTATTTATTATTTCGTTTTTGAAAAACTACCTTTGCAGATTCAAAAAAGAAATGAGGTCTAATTTATTTAAACCCAAAAATACAAACAAAATCGGCAATTGCCAATGAGAAGTCCGCTAACTGAAAAATACTTACCAAAAAAATTATCGAAAAAGGAATTGGACGACTATCTCGCGCGCGGTTGGTATCGGCTGGGAGCGCAAATTTTCACTTGTCAATATTTGTTTTTTAAAGAAAAATTATTTTCACCAGTTTGGATACGGTTGCCCTTAAAAGATTATACTTTTAGAAAACGGCTGCGGAAAATTTTCAATCGAAATCGTCGAAAATTCACGGTGGTCATTCAGCCGCAGAATCTGACACACGAGAAACAGGATTTGTACCAAAAATATCGAAAAAGTTTTCATTCTCCCATTGCAGTAACGCTTGTTTACAATTTGCAGGATTCTGCCAGAACCACAATTTACGACACGCAAGAAATCTGTATTTATCACGAAGACAAGTTAGTTGCCTGCAGCTTTTTTGACATTGGTGAAAATAGTTTAGCCAGTATCTTAGGTATTTATGACCCTGACTATCAGCAAGATAGCTTAGGTTTTTATTCAATGCTGTTAGAAATTGAATGGGGTTTAGAGAATGGTTATGAATATTATTATCCGGGATATATCGTTCCTCAATACGACAAATTTGACTATAAACTCCGCATCGGTAAGCCCGAAGAATTGGAGTTTTTTGACCTCCGAACGAGTACGTGGAAGGCTCAGAGTTTATATGATGAAAACGAAACAATCACGTTGGAAACGAGGCAAAAATTATTACAACTGAGTTACTTATTAATGGACAACGAAGTGAGTTCTCATCTACTTTTTTATCCATGTTATGAACCTTATTTAGTAAAGCGATTTGGTATAGAGTCGATGAAATCCCCGTTGTTTTTGTCGTGTTTTTCTGATTATTTTGTGCAGCCGCAGTACTTGATTTTTTATGATTATTTCAAACAGACTTTTGGATTTTACGATTGCAGCATTTCAGCATCTAACACTGAACAATCAGATGATAAAGGTGAAAATGCTGGGGAAATGCTGGATTTTTTGAAAAATCCTAAACTCGTTTTTGAAACAAAGTCACCTCAAGACATAGTGATTTTCTTGAAAAAATTGCAATTAAAATTGATAGAGTTAGAACTTACAAAGACGGATAATAAAACAGAATAGCCTAAAATTAAGTAGCCACTGATGTTACGCACCTGCAATATTCTAAGAGCATGTCTAATTTTGCTAACAAAAAAAATTGCCAAACCAAATTTTTTGTATATATTTGCCTTACCAAATCATTCAGAATTAACAATCTAC
>CAYUNA010001023.1:0-1725 GCA_964445895.1 uncultured Saprospiraceae bacterium
TTGGTTGTTTTCTCTTAAAATTAGAGTTCAATTTCACTCTTCAATTTATCCATATCTCGAATCAATAAGCGTCTACGGTCAAATGTCAGAATATTCGCGTTTCTTAACTCATTTAATATTGTCGTTACGGTCTGACGAGAAGTAGCTGTCATATTCGCAATCTCCTGATGTGTGATGAAATTGCGGACGACCATTTCAAAACCTACACGTTCTCCTTTTTTAATAGCTAAGTTGTGTAAAAATTCAACAATGCGCGAACGGCTGTCTTTAAATACCAAAGACTCTAAACGCTGCTCTGTTTCAAGCATTTTTCGCCCCATGATATTCATTAAAAATGCACTCAATCCCTTGTTCTCTTTTATCATGGATTTGATATCCGTCGCAGGCAAGACACATACAGTAGTTTTTTCCATTGTCAAGGCAAAATCACGTCTTTTCTTCTCCCCAATTGCTGCTAACTCTCCAAATACTTCTCCTTTCCCAAGAATAGCTTTGGTGATTTCTTTACCACTTTCATTAAAATTTCCAATTTTCACACGCCCCTCGAAAACAAAATAAATCTTATTACTATCTTCTTCAGGTAGGTAAATGTATTCACCTTTTTTATAGTTATTGGACACATGGTTCTCATTATCGCCCATTTTTGTTGGACAAAATATGCCTGTTACATCAATGTTTTCAAGGTACCAAAGGGATTGATTTTCCATAGTAATGACGAATTTAATATGCAAACGGCTAAAATTAAAAACAGGTTGAAGGGAAAGGGCGCGGAATAGCGCAATTGTCTTTGCCGTAACAACTCGAAAGGTAGTGAATTCAATTTATCAAAAAAAACTCTTCGAGAAAAAAACGTGACTAAGCAAATGATTTCTGCAAAATTTTCAGCACCTCTTTAGTAATTATCGGCGAACCCGCAATAATCTCAGTCCCATCCCAATATTTATTTCCTCCACTAAAATCACAAACAGTGCCGCCTGCCTCTTGCACAATGAAATATCCCGCAGCAACATCCCAAATTTCTAAATTGTATTCATAAAAGGCATCAAATCGACCTGCTGCCGTATAAGCCAAATCAACTGCTGCTGCGCCCATACGTCGTAGTCCACGTGTGCTTTGCATCAATTCTTTTAAAGCTGTGACATATTGTGGTGTTTTCTCAAAGTCGTAATAAGGAAAACCCGTCGCCAACAAACTATCAGCTAATTTCTCATTTTGTTTAACCCTTATCTTCTTCCCATTCAAAAATGCGCCGCCGCCCTTCCAAGCATAAAAGCACTCATTACGATTTGGTTCATACACTATTCCTAAAATCATTTCATCTCCTTGTCTCAATCCAACACTGACAGCATAAATCGGAATTTGATGCAAAAAATTAGTAGTCCCGTCTAATGGGTCAATAATCCATTGAAATTCTCCGCGTTCCTGCGAAATCGTTTTTTCCTCTGTCAAAAAAGTAGAACCTGGCAAACATTTCAACAAGCCTTCTGTCAAAATTCCCTCCGCTTTTTTATCTGCATAACTCACTAGACTATTCAAGCTTTTTGTCTCAATCTGTGCTGCACTTACTTTCCCAAATTCTTCACTTAAAAATTTCCCTGCCTTCGTCACCACTCGACAGCTTTCATAAAATAGTCTTTCTAATTCTTTTTCAGTCATAGTTTCTTTTTTGAAATAACTCTGGTATCGGTCACTTTGGTTAATAAAAGATGCAAAATATAGGATTAA
>CAYUNA010001024.1:0-1724 GCA_964445895.1 uncultured Saprospiraceae bacterium
AAAATGAGAACAAAATATCCTCTCAAGAATGTTAAGTTATTTACTTCGCGTTCCTTAGGAATGTATATAAAAACTAGACATACTCTATATACCGATTTACCAAAACGAATAAATGAACAATTACTTAGAACGCGGACAACGCCTATACAATATGGGACGTTATCAAGATGCTGAACACGAGTTTCAAAAAGTGTTACTGGAAGAGCCAAACCATGCTTTTGCCTTGGCATTGATGTCTTTAGTTTATCTTGAAACTGGCCGTCGGGCGGAAGCTTTACCGCTGTCGCAGATGGCATTGGGACAAGCGCCCTGGAGTCCGTTTATTTTCTATGTATTGGCACGGGTACAGTTTTATAATCAACAGATAAATGAGGCTCTGGATACCGTACAGCAAGGTAGAAATATTGACCCCGAAGACCCTGATTTTTTTATGTTAGAGGCGCAGATTTATTTTCATCAATCGAAATGGGAAGAAGCATTGGCAGCAGCCGTTGCTGGCATGGAGTTAGATCCTGAAAATGTGCATTTGGTCAATTTGCGGGCGCAAGCTTTGGTTAAATTAAATCGTAAATCAGAAGCTGCTGAAACGTTGGATTATGCCTTGCGAAAAGCACCAGAAAACTCTTATGCACATGCCAACAAGGGCTGGGTATCGATTGAAAAAGACAATTATGACGAAGCCGTCAATTCATTCAAAGAAGCCCTGCGGCTCGATGCTTCCAACGAATATGCCAAACATGGGCTAAAAGAAGCCATCAAAGGAAAAAACATTTTGTATCGCGGTGTGTTAAAATACTTCCTTTGGATGGGAAAATTAGCGGAGAAAGGGCAATGGGCTGTGGTGATTGGCGCATATATTGCATATCGTTTGGTCTTAAAGTTGGCGGAAGCCTATCCTTCGATTGCGCCGTTGCTGTATCCAGTAATTATATTTTATGTAATTTTTGCGTTTTCAACCTGGATAGCGCGTCCAATTTCCAACTTATTCTTACGTTTTCATCCGCTGGGTAAACTGGCATTGACGGACGATGAAATTTTAGCCTCTAATGTCTCTGGTATTTTGGTATTGTCTGCTATTAGCTTTCTAATAACCTACTATTTTACCGATGTGGTGTTGTTTCTGTTGTTAGGCGCATTTTTAGGACTGATGTTGATTCCGATGGGTGGAGTTTTTGGTGTTGAAAAAGGCTCGAAGGCGCGACGACATCTGATGATTTATTCTGCTGTTTTAGCGGTAGTCGGCATTGGATTTATCGCATTTCCAACAATGGGAATTCTGGCAATCATCTTTATGTTAGGAATCTTTTTCTACGGCTTTGTTGTTAATTATTTGGTGATGCTGGCGAGTCGGGAGGTACGGTAAGGTTTATTGTAAGGGAAATGAATTTAATAAGTTGAGCCAGAATGCGCCGTAATTTTTTCTCGTAAAAAGGTTTAAAAATCAGTGCATAGCCGCGTTACGGACTTATTTTTAAAGGTTTTTAGAAGGAAAAAGAACAAGCATAATGGTTCAAGTTATTGAATTCATTTCACTAAGGTTAGCTTGTGTAGTGTAAAAGGAGTTTATTTTAATGCTGAGAAACAAGAAAATCGCAAGATTTTCGAGCTTCAAAAAAACGCGCTCATTTAGGTTATTATTTTCCTATTCCCTTAGAAACGCGAAGTAAACAACTTAACATTCTTGAGAGGATATTTTGTTCTCATTTTTCACTTTGAAAATGCTC
>CAYUNA010001025.1:0-1723 GCA_964445895.1 uncultured Saprospiraceae bacterium
AGACTTTTGTATTCTGACCAAAAAAGTAATGTTACAAAATAAATTGTACTCAATTATTTCAACTGAAAGATTAACAAAAACGACGACTGGAATTGTGTTACAAATCAACCCAGCGCATGACATTTTTAGAGGTCACTTTCCTGAACAACCAGTGATGCCTGGCGTTTGCCAAATGCAGATTTTGACGGAGGTGACGAGTGAGTTGATTGGGCGAAAATTGAAGGTGAAAACAGCATCGAATATAAAATTTTTGGCGATGCTTGACCCGCGGAGTTGTGGAGAGGTGAAGTTGGAGGTGGAGGTGAAATCGAATACAGAAGAAGGAGTTAAAATCATTGGGAAATTGTTTTCAGAGGAGCATATTTATTTGAAATTTAGAGGTGTTTTTAATTGAAGGTAGCTGTTTTTTTTTAATGAAGAAAAGAAGCAAAAAAGTCAATTGAATTTCTTAACAATAAAATCTGCTGATTCAAGCATCATCAAAAACAACTAATTATTCAATCCACCAATCACAGCAAAATTTTCAAAAAATGGAACGCCTGCGTGCTGATTCCTACCTACAACAATGCGGCGTTTTTGCAGGATGTGCTAAAAGAAGTTTTGGAGTATACAAATGACTTGATTGTAGTCAATGATGGCTCAACGGATGGCACAAACGAGATTTTACAACAGTTTGAAAATCAGGCGACTATCTTATGTTTGCAAAAAAATGAAGGGAAAGGTGTCGCACTCTATCGCGGGTTTCAGGAGGCGCAAAAGATGGGTTTTGACTACGTTTTAACGATGGATTCAGACAGTCAACATCGGGCTTCGGATATTCCTAATTTTTTTGAAAAACTAAAAAATAATTCCAATCATTTGCTACTCGGTACACGCAATTTTAATCAGGAAAACATGCCGGGTAAAAATGGTTTTGCCAATCAATTTGCTAACTTTTGGTATCAAATTATGACAGGTTTGCGCTTGCCTGATACGCAAACAGGCTACCGAATGTATCCACTGAAACCATTGATGGAATTGAATTTTTATACTACTAAGTATGAGTTTGAAATGGAAGCTTTGGTGCGGTTGACCTGGCGTGAGATATTGCCTGTGCAAGTGCCCATTGATGTGTATTATCCGCCACAAGGCGTACGGGTGACGCATTTTCGACCGAGCGTAGATTTTATGCGGATTTTTGTGTTGAATACGATTTTGGTGGCGATTGGTTTGCTGTGGGAACGTCCGAAAAAGTTCTTTCGCGACCTCAAAAAAAAAAGTTTTAAGGAGGCTTGGCGGACTTACATTTTAGATAGTTCCGAGTCGAATGCGAAGATTGCTGCTTCGATTGGTCTGGGTGTTTTTTGGGGAATAGCGCCATTTTGGGGAGCACAAATTCTACTAATTATCTTTTTTGCGAAGCTGTTGCGATTGAATACGGCGATTGCCCTGGTGGCGGGACATATCAGTATTCCACCAATGATTCCGCTGATTTTTATTGGAAGTTATGGATTAGGAGGACAGCTTTTGGGGAAACCTGTGGGGTTGAATTTGGAGAAAATTAAAACGATTTTAGCAGGAAACGATGGGCTGTGGGCTTCGATAAATTTGCTTTTTGCGGATGTTTGGCAGTATGTGATTGGAGCGTTTGGGTTGGCAATTATAGGAGCGGTTCTTTTGGGGAGTTTGAGTTATGTTGCGTTGACATTTTTTAGAACCCCTCGTGGCGATTCGGATATTAGAT
>CAYUNA010001026.1:0-1722 GCA_964445895.1 uncultured Saprospiraceae bacterium
CGTTTCTTCCGTTAATAATTCGTCATCTAGGCTAAAAATTTCCGTTTTCAAAACACCTTTTTCCTCTTTCCCCAAATAATTTTCAATAGTAATTTCTGTTTTAACCTTCGCCAAATCCGCAGAAACTTCGGGCGTAGTTACAAAAACGCCCCAAACGGGAACGTGAATTTTATGGGTCATAATCAACTCCACGTTGCGATAAATGCCCGCCCCTGTGTACCAACGACTATCTGCATAATTGCTGTGGTCAACTTTCACTACCAATGTATTCTCCGTCCCATTCTGATGTAGGTGTTCGGTCAAATCATAGTAAAACGGCGAGTAGCCATACGGATGAAAACCCAATTTCTGCCCATTTATCCAAACGGTCGCATTGTTGTAAATGCCATCAAAATGCACATAACACACCTCATTTTTAGCAATCGGAGTCGGAAATTTTTTGCGATACCAACCAATTCCCTTACTGGGAATGCGTCCTGTTCCCTGAAAAAATTGCACGGTAGAATCAGGCGCATTTTCAACGACCCAATCGTGGGGTAGATTCACATTCTGCCAATTGATGTCCACAAAATTTGACTTTAAAACTTCTAACGAATCTGTTTTTTTATCTAAAGAAAATTTCCAATCGAAGTTGAAATCGGTGATTCGACTGACTTCTGTTTTTGGTGATTGACAAGCTGATAGAGTTATCAGTAGTAAGCTGTATAAGACTAGGTTTTTCATTCAATTATTTTTAAGAATTGGATACCTGTGCATCAAAAAACCGAAACGTCTCCTCCACATGCTCTTGCCAATACGCCCACTCATGTCCTCCCGAAAATTCAGCATACTCGTGCGCAATATCCACTTCCGTCAAAGCCCGATGCAGTTCCCGATTACCCGCTATCAAATCATCTGCTGTTCCACAATCAAACCGCAGGGCAGGCAGCCGATTTCGATTAAAAATCAACGCATCTACCACATTGGGTAAGCCACATTCCTTCGTATAATCTTCTAGCGGTTCTTCTACAAATTGCGCCATTTCCTTCAACTTAGTAATCGAACTATGTCCCGAAATCGCCTTAAATTTATCTGGAAATCGCGCACCTAACATCAAAGCTCCGTAGCCGCCCATCGACAAACCACCGATGCACAGGGGCGATGCTGCACCCGCTTCTGGAATGTTTTCTTGCACCGCCAATGGCACATCTTCAACAATCCACCTATCAAAATGCTGTCCATGATGCGAAAAATAGGCCGAACCGTCGCCCCAAAGTCCGTCGGAAGGCATGGCAATAATAGCAGGTTGAATTTCTCCGTTTTCCATCAATCGTTGGGCGGTTTTGGCTGCACCGCCTTTCATTGCCCAAATCCAGGCACTTCCATATACGCCATGCAGCAAAATGTAAATGGGTAAATCAGTTACACCTTTTTTTACCTTCGGGACGTATAAACAAATATCACCACGACCTTGTAAATTTGGGGTTTTGATGGTTAAAAAACGTAACCCATTCTCGTAGGGTTTATCAGATAATTCGATGGTTCGAAAACTCATTTATTTAATTTTATGGCAGAAAATATTACCCTCGCCCCTTAAAGGCAGGGTTGATTAGTTCTGTTTATTTCGACCTTAGAGATTTTGGCGTTAAGAAATTTATGGAGAAAAGGTAAAGGAGTAACCATGTTTGAGCATGAGCGAACGATTCCGGAGGATGAATGCCTTTAATGGCATTCAAGTGAGTG
>CAYUNA010001027.1:0-1720 GCA_964445895.1 uncultured Saprospiraceae bacterium
AAAACTGGGATTAATTTCTAAAAGTCAATTAGCCGCCGAGCAAAACGTAAAGAAAGTAGCGGATGACGATGTTATTCTTTCGAAACGAATTTATGTAATTTTATTTTATATGAAAAAAAATGTGACTAATCGGAGAAAACGCCGTCTAAAGCAATACATTTGGACATTAGATGTGCTACAAACTTCCTTAATTATTTTTTCGAAAAAAGTTTAAAATAAAATGGACTTTGACCGAACAAATATTCCAAAGATAATGTTCAAATTTATAACAAAACGACACAGCAATAATCACCAAGAAAAAAGTAAGTTTGCCATAGATAATTTTGTGTTTTATCCTAAAACAACATTAAAATAAGAACTCCCATTCTTTATTATTTATGGTCAATCTGAAAAAATTAACCTATTTTTATTAATCCCTGGATATTGTCTAGAGAAAAAGAAATTGAGATGAAATTGTTTGACTTCATGAAAAGACGAAAAGAAGAAGAAAAAAAGCAGTCTGAAATTAAAGAAGTGACTGAAAACTCTTCCAACGACGAAAAAATTGTAAAGGTAGAAGCTGCTCCTCCCTCTTCTGAACTTTATTTTGATGACAACGATATCGGATATTGTTAATCATTCGTCACTATCATTTTTTGCCAAAATTAGTGCTTCAATGCTGAAAGTCAGGGGATTACCCTTTGGCTAACACTGCTTTTTTGTTTAATACGGACTGAATAATCACTTTCCCGTGATGTCTTGTATTTTCAATAAATAATTTACTGGTCAGTAAACCTGCCTGAATAACGCCGGCTGCATAGACATTTGGAAGATTCGTTTCAAATGTTTCCAGATTTAATACTGGTTTTTTATCGTCTTTTTCCTTAATTTCAATGCCTAATTTTTCTAAAAATGGGAAGTTAGGCTGATAACCGGTCATAGCTAACACAAAATCGTTGTCTAATGTAATTTCACCATCAGGTGTATTTAAAATAACGGAATGCTGTGTGATTTCTTTGACTGTTGAATTGAAATGCGCTTTAATCGAACCTTCTTTGATGCGATTTTCAATATTGGGTTTAATCCAGTATTTCACATTTTTATAAATCTCCGAACTACGGACTGCTATTGTGACATTCGCGCCTTTATGATAGGTTTCCAAAGCGACATCACAAGCAGAATTTGCTGCACCAACCACCAATACATTTTGACCAATATAGGGATGCGCATCGTCGTAGTAATGCTTCACTTTTGGTAAATGCTCACCAGGCACATTCATCAAGCGTGGCACATCATAAAAGCCCGATGCGACGGCAACAGCAGCGGTTTTGTAACTTCCTTTGGACGTTTTTACTTCATAATTATTATCACCAATTGGTTCTAAATCAGTGACTTCTTCGTATAAATTAACGTTCAATTTCCAACTCCCAACTAAGCGGCGGTAATATTCCAGGGCTTCTTTTCTTGTAGGTTTATCAACGTGAGAAATAAACGGAGTGTCGCCAATTTCCAACTTTTGAGAGGTAGAAAAAAAGGTCATATTGATTGGGAAATTATAGATAGAATTGACCAATAACCCTTTTTCAATCATGAGATAATTGAGGTCGTTTTTCTTTGCTTCGATAGCACAGGCGATGCCCGAGGGGCCTGCACCGATGATGATTAAGTCGTACATTTATTTTTAGTTTTCTGTAAGTACATGACACTATTTATGTGGATATTTTGACAGAGAGATTTTTTC
>CAYUNA010001028.1:0-1717 GCA_964445895.1 uncultured Saprospiraceae bacterium
TATATTAATCACAGGAAGTACCGACGGAATCGGAAAATTGGCAGCCTTAAAATTAGCCAAAGATGGACATGAAATTTATTTGCATGGAAGAAATGCAAAAAAATTAGAAGCAGTAATTTTAGAAACAAAAACCGCTTCAAATAACGACAAAGTAAAGGGTTTTGTGGCAGATTTTTCTGATTTGAAAGCAGTCAAAGAAATGGCAGCCACTATCCAACAAGACTTGCCAAAATTGGATGTGCTCATCAACAATGCAGGTGTTTACAAAAGTGCTACAGCAAAGACAAATGACGGTTTTGACATCCGCTTTGCCGTCAATTATTTTGCCCCTTTTATATTGACCAATGCATTGCTGCCCTTACTCAAGAAGGGAAATACTTCAAGAATTATCAATTTAAGTTCGGCTGCACAAGCCCCCGTTTCAATGGAAGGATTGAAAGGGACAACCCAACTTACCGCAATGGAAGCCTATTCCCAAAGTAAATTAGCGTTGACGATGTGGAGTTTATATTTAGCCGAAAAAGAACCCGATTTAACCGTTATTCCTGTTAATCCAGGTTCTTTGCTAAATACCAATATGGTTCAAGAGGGTTGGGGATTTCATCAATCACCTGCGGATAAAGGAGGAAATATATTGTATGATTTGGCGATTTTAGAAAAATATCAAAATGCTTCCGGTAAATATTTTGACAATGATATTGGAAGATTCGGACCGGTACATCCGGCTGGCAACAGTCAGGAAGGTGTAGAGATGCTAATTGAAAAAACGAAGGAATTGCTGCAATCCTAAAAATGATTGAAAGCAGTTTGCTGAAAGAAAAAAACGTGGTGTGTGTGGACAAAAATTGGCGATGGAAGAGCCTTTGATGAACCGCAAAAACAAGTAAGTGTTTGGACAGGAATAAGTTATACTTTTGACCGAGCAGATTTTTGTGATTGTACGAGGCATTTTTTGAAGGAATAGCCGTAGCTATTGCTGATAAAAATAACGAAGTAAAATCCAAAAAGATGCCGTCATAAATTGTGTAAGTTATTTTTGTCCAAGCACTTAGCTCTAAAATTATATTTTAAAATGAAAAGAACAATACCAATACTATTATTTTTTGGCTTAATTGCTCTAAATTGCACCAACTCGAATCTCGAGAAAGACACAGTTAATAAAATCGAGCAACTGAAATTAGAAAACGATAGTCTGAAAAATCTATTAATTAAAGATAAGACGAATATGAAAAACCAGATAGCGACATTTCTTACCTTTCAGGATAATAATGCAGAAAATGCCATGAATTTTTATGTAGAATTGTTCGATAATTCCAAGGTCATCAAAGTGCAACGTTGGGGAAAAGGAGGGCCTGGTACAAAAGGAAAAATTATGCACGCTACCTTTGATTTAAATGGCAATCTGTTTATGTGCAGCGACAGTCCTCCCGTTCACGATTGGGACTTTTCTCCTGCTGTTTCCAATTATATTGATTGTAAAAATGAGCGCGAACAGGAAAGATTATTTTCAAAATTGTCTGAAAATGGTAACGTAACCATGCCATTGAACAACTATGGCTTTAGTCAAAAATTTGGTTGGGTTATTGACCAGTTTGGTATTTCGTGGCAATTGAATTTACCATAAAATAAAACCTCACCAATTATATTTTTCTACTTAATACCGTGTTTCAAAAGTTTCTTTGCATTTAAAACAAGAGGAGTTTGAGGATGAAAAATG
>CAYUNA010001029.1:0-1717 GCA_964445895.1 uncultured Saprospiraceae bacterium
AAAGTAACGCTTACTTTATTTTACGACGAAATCCTGATTTTTTACACCCTATTTCACTACTGCAAATGCCTGTTCCAAATCTGCTTTAATATCGTCAATATGTTCAATACCGACACATAAACGCAGTAAATCTTCTGTTACACCACCCGCCAATTGTTGTTCCGTCGTCATCTGTCGGTGCGTAGTCGAAGCTGGATGACACGCCAATGATTTGGTATCACCAATGTTGACCAATCGCTTAAATAGCTTTAACGCATCATAAAATTCAACCGCTTTATCGTAGCCGCCTTTAATACCGAAAGTCAATAGTGAAGAAGGTTTTCCATCACAATATTTTTTTGCCAATTCGTGGTATTCGCTACTTTCCAAACCACCGTATTTGACCCAGGCAACCTGGTCATGACCTTCCAAATATTTGGCAACAGCAAGTGCATTTTCGGTATGTCGTTCCATTCGCAAGCTCAAAGTTTCCAGACCTTGTAATAATTGAAACGCCGCCATTGCTGAGAGTGCTGCACCTGTATTTCGTAAGCCAATCGTGCGCGCTCGACCAATATAAGCCGCTGGACCAAATGCTTCTGTATACACCACACCATGATAAGCTGCTTCGGGCGTGTTGAGCATGTGGAACCGCTCTTTGTGGTCAGCCCAAGGGAATTTTCCGCTATCGACAATCACTCCACCGAGCGTCGTTCCGTGGCCACCAACATACTTGGTAAGCGAGTGTACAACAATGTCTGCGCCATGCTCAATTGGATTGATTAAAGCAGGAGAAGCAACAGTATTGTCCACGATTAAAGGGACGCCCGCCGCATGAGCTGCTTTGGCAATACCTGCAAGGTCAGAGATGTTTCCAGCCGGGTTACCAATAGATTCACAATAGACCGCTTTAGTGTTTTCGTCAATCAATTTGGCGAGGTCTTCGGGCGCAGAAGATTCCGCAAACTTAACCGTAATACCGAGCTTCGGCAACATGCCCGAAAACAAAGTATACGACCCCCCATAAAGTGTCGGTGTAGAAACGATATTATCACCTGCTTCCGCAATATTCAAAATTGCATAATTGATAGCCGCGCTACCTGAGGCAACCGCCAACGCTGCGACTCCACCTTCTAAAGCCGCAATTCGCTCTTCCAACACACCAACTGTTGGATTCATGATTCGGCTATAAATATTGCCAGGAACTGCTAGGTTGAAAAGGTCTGCACCGTGTTGGGCATTGTCAAATTCGTAAGCCACTGTTTGATAAATAGGTACAGCGACGGATTTAGTGGTAGGCTCTGATGTATAGCCCCCATGAATGGAAATGGTTTCCTTTTTCATAAAAATGTTACGTTTATAAAGTTAAAAGTATAGACCTTGTTCAGTAAGTTTGTTGTTCATAACTATTTGATAGTTAGTGATTTATATTCTTTTCCGAAGGGTCTAAAAGTCTAAATGTTAGAATAAGTATTAATCTGTTTTTATAACTTGGTCAGAATGATTTTTTGTGAAATCGTGGTGGTAATCCATCATTCAAATTTGAAAAGGATGGCAAATGTAGCGTGTTTTTCAACCAAAAGCAAGTCTAATTTTTTAGTGAAATGTTAAATTCAACGGGATTAAATACTATGCAACAAGCGTTTCTTTGACTTCTCAGGAGGGAGAAAATTGCAAATTTTTGACCTCCAATAAAAACAATGCGCGTTGCCTGCGGCAACGCGGGTGGGATTCTTGA
>CAYUNA010001030.1:0-1711 GCA_964445895.1 uncultured Saprospiraceae bacterium
CAATCATTTTAATTTTAGTTGTCGCCATTCTTTTTTTAATTCCTCTAAAGACCATTCTGATAGCGGGGGCTTTGGTGCTGGCAGATTACGCATAAAATATACTTGTCTAATACGGGCTACGAGATTTTCTTGACTATAAGGAAGTTCGTAATCTTGAACTGATACAGTATCACGTTGAATGGGATAACCAACTGATGGTCTGTTTACATATTTTGTGAGAGCAATTTCTTTTGTTGCTAAAAAATAAATAATTCGATTGTTAGTTGTACTAGATAATTTTTTTACTAAAATCAATCTGTCTGCGCTAATTTCATGAATTGAAAATGCACCTGCTGTAAAAAAATTATTACTATAAGATTTTTCTGACATGTCTAAATTGAAAATAATCAAGTTGTTTTCAATTGTCCAATCGCCCTCATAGTAATCTTGCTTAAAAGTGTAATCACTCGCTATTTTTAAATCAAATTTGACAGGGTTGAAATCATAATTGCCTTTTTCAAAATACTGCATTTCATAAGCGCACCAATTCTTTTCGAGTAGCAACTGTTTCACCGATTCATCAATTTCCAGTTTATTTTTATCTTCAAATTGATATGGAGATACATTTTGGCTGTATAATACAATAGTGTGAAAACAGAAAAGACTAATAGCAATTAAATATTTCATACTCTTGATTTTATTAATGTTTCTAATTCTACTTTGGCACTTTAAAATGAGGTATTCGTATCTTGATGGACGTTCTTTTTTCTTGAAAAAAAAGAACCAAAAATTCAAGACTTGCGATATTTTGGCTAAAATTCTATTTGAAATAGCAGTCAAAACCAAACTCGTCCTCCTAACGTCGGACTCAAACATGGTTTTTCCTTAGCCATTTCAAATAGAATTTCTTAACGCCAAAATCTCTAAGGTCACTCAACGTTAAAGTGTCAAAGTAGTACTAAGAGATGATAAAAATAAGCAAATTGGTGTACTTATTCTTAATTGATGAAAAGATTTTTTTCAAAAAAAGCAACTAATTCCTATTCACTTTCGTTATAATATCGTTAGATTTGCACTTCTGCTATTAGAATTACCCATTCTTCCCCCGCAAATTATAGTGAAAAAAAGACGAATTAATAAAAAATTAAGAAACGTTAATTTCTTTAACTTACCACACACAACGAGACATACCGACTGATTTTCAAGACATTACGGACATTAAATTTACTAATTTAATCGCCAACACAATTTTTTGTGTGCATTTTTACGTTTGAATTCATCTTATTACCGAATTGCGAAACGAAAATAATCACACTTTAAATAAGGAGATTAAATCGAAAAACAGCCTACAGAAAGTATCGCTATAAGGCATCTGTGAATACACAATCTTACTTTCTGTTCAAGTTTTTTGACATCGTAAAAAACAATTCCTATGAACAAACTACACAACAAAATAGCCGAGAATTATCGGATTTTTAACCAAAACTTACATTTACAATTAAGGCAGTTTCGAGCGTCTTAGATGCTTCACAAACCGCATATTTGATGGAATTGACTATCAAAATGATTAGAAATTGATGTGCAGAATGAAAATAGAAACCAAAACGAACTAAAAGTAGTTCTTTCCAAAATTGACAGCTTCTTTGCTTGCTTAATTCGATTAAACAGGCAATTGATATAAAGATTTTAGGGTGTTCTCATAGTGTGTGGGTTGCCCCTTCCGATAAGGTTG
>CAYUNA010001031.1:0-1710 GCA_964445895.1 uncultured Saprospiraceae bacterium
ACTGTCATCATTTCTTCAGCGGCATCATCGTCTATTTCAATATCAAAGGCTTCTTCAACATCCAAAATAATGTCCACCAGGTGAATCGAATTAATATGCAAATCCTGCAATAAATCCGTCTCCTCTGTGATATTATCTAATGCTGATTCATCCTCCACATACTGTTTGATAATGGTACGCAGCTTGTCTAAAATGGTATCTTTTGTCATGTTTTTGAGTTGCCAGTTTAACGTTTTCGTTTACCTCGACTTCTAGCGCGAGCGGCAGATGCACCACCACCCATGCCTTGCATTTTGGTCATTTTGTGCATCATTTTTCGCATTTGGTCAAACTGTTTGATAAACATATTAATTTCGTGAATATCTCGTCCACAACCCAGTGCGATTCGCTTTTTACGACTCATATTCAAAACTTCCGGATTGTTCCGTTCATGCGGCGTCATAGAGAAAATAATCGCCTCTACTTTATTCAACGCATTGTCATCAAAATCAACATCTTTCAATGCTTTGCTCATTCCAGGAATCATCCGCATGAGGCTTTTCAAGTCCCCCATTTTACGAATTTGCTTAATTTGAGACAAGAAATCATTGAAGTCAAATTTATTCTTACGAATCTTCTTTTCTAAACGTGCTGCCTCTTTTTCATCAAATTGTTCTTGCGCCTTTTCGACCAAGGAGGTAATATCTCCCATCCCCAAAATCCGCTGTGCCATCCGGTCGGGATAGAACAATTCAAGATCTTCCATTTTCTCACCCGTACTCGCAAATTTGATGGGCTTCCCAACGGTATATTTTACAGACAAAGCCGCACCACCCCGCGTATCACCATCCAACTTCGTCAATACGACGCCATCGTAATTGATGACTTCGTTAAACGCTTTTGCTGTATTTACTGCATCTTGCCCCGTCATCGAATCCACTACAAATAAGGTCTCTGTCGGTGTAATTGCGCTTTTGACATTCGAAATCTCCGTCATCATTTCCTCATCAACAGCCAAACGACCCGCTGTATCCACGATTACTACATCGAAACCGTGAACCTTTGCGTGCTCGATAGCATTCAAGGAAATCTGAACTGGATTTTTATTTTCTACCTCTTTATATACAGGTACTTTGATTTGCTCTCCAATAACGCCCAACTGGTCAATCGCTGCTGGACGATAAACATCACAGGCAACCAATAATGGCTTTTTCTTTTTGGTCTCTTTCAGAAATTTCGCCAATTTACCAGAAAAAGTGGTCTTACCTGAACCCTGCAATCCCGCAATCAACACTACACCAGGGTTTCCTTTGGCATTGATACCGATTTGTTGTCCACCCATCAATTTGGTCAACTCATCCTGTACAATTTTCACCATCAATTGACCTGGTGATACTGATTTTAAGACATTCTCACCACCCAACGCCTGCTGCTTCACCGTCTCCGTAAACTCTTTGGCAATTTTGTAATTCACATCGGCACTCACCAACGCCCGACGAATTTCTTTGATGGATTGCGCCACATTCAATTCCGTAATCGTGCGCTCCCCTTTCAGCGTCATAAACGCCGCATCCAACTTATCCGAAAGATTATCAAACATATTTTTAAAAATTATTTTCAAAACATTACTCCCAGCCCCCAAAGAGGAGTAAATCCAAGTAATAGACATTTCGTCGTCTAAAAATGTTGTCGATACACTCTGCTTTTTATGATTAAAACGAAGTTGCTCCC
>CAYUNA010001032.1:0-1709 GCA_964445895.1 uncultured Saprospiraceae bacterium
GTCTAAAAAAGAATATTTCGGGGTGCGTTCGGCCAGAAAACCTTTAGATGCAGCCCTGGGGAGTGTCTTGAGGGACATCAAGCGTTTTTGCTAACATTTTATGTCTCTCAAACTCGCCTTGGTTTATTATCACGAATAAATATGTCCGAGTACTTAGTCGTTTTGCGGTGTGGAAGAACTATTGCTACATTGCCAAATCAACTTCGTGCAATCTCCTCATTCAACTCCCCCTCAGACTTCGCAATCAATGTCGAAACGGTCGCATCACCGGTCACGTTGACGACCGTTCGGCACATATCCAAAATACGGTCAACTGGGAAAATAATAGCAATCCAAGCCGGATTCAATCCTACTGATTGCAATACCACAATCATCATCACCAAGCCTGCACTTGGTACAGCCGCCGAACCAATAGAAGCCAAAGTAGCCGTCAAGACAATCGTTAATTGCTGTGCGATTGTCAAATCAACCATGTGCATTTGGGCAAGAAAAACCACTGCAACTGCTTGGTACATACTCGTTCCGTCCATATTTACCGTTGCCCCGATGGGCAAAACGAAGCTGGTTACATTTTTAGAAACGCCAATATTGTCGCGTACGCATTCCATTGTCACCGGCAACGTAGCTGCACTGGAACTGGTGGAAAATGCTAGAAATTGTGCTGGACTAATTTTTTTAAAAAAACGAGTATAGCTGATTTCTTTGACAAATAATTTCATAAAAAGAGGGTAGAAAAGAAAAATCATAAATGCCAATCCCAACACCAAAACGACTGAATAAGAAGCCAGTCCTTTGAAAATTTCGAAGACTTCGGCGGGCGTATCGGCCATTTTTGCAATGACTCCTGCCATCAGACAAAAGACAAAAAATGGGGCAGCATCCATAATTAATTCCACCATGCGGAGAAAAACTTCATTCAATCCATTCACGACAGCGACGATTGGGTCGGTGGTCGCATTGGGTAACATCACCAATACTAAACCAAAAAATATAGCAAAAAAGATAACTTGCAACATCTTTTTTCCATCTGTCAGAGCGGCGAAAATATTGTCGGGAACCATATCAACAATAAAGGTCAGCGGACTTGAATCCTCGGTTTTTTTAGCCTCTTTTAGTTTACTATCCAACTTCAAATCTGCATTTTTCATCGCCTCTTGCTGGTCTTCTTCTAATAGCTTTTTCGCATTTTCAACATTCGCCGCATACTTTGGGTCGTTCGTAAAATTTTTACCATCCAAAATTTCTACACCTTCCGTCTGACTAACCCAAAGTTCATATTTTAAACGATTGGTGAGCCGCAACTCTTCCGAAATTTGCTTACCAGGCTGAAAAAAGTTGACTATAAATAACCCAATGCTGACCGCTGCAATCGTGGTGATTAAGTAAGCCATTAAGGTCTTTGTTCCCATCGAGCCCAATTTTGACAAATCAGGCAAGGCAGAAATTCCCATGATAATGGAAAATAGAACCAAGGGAACGGCGATAAATTTCAATAATTTGATAAAAATTGTTCCGAAAGGTTCAATCCAGTTGATGGTAAATTCATTCCAACCCATGTGGCTGGAAATGAAAGAATAGATGATACCAAGGATAAGTCCGATGATAATTTTCCAGTGAAGTGCGAGGTCTTTCATATTGCTTTTTATAATTAGTTTATTGATTTCCTATTCCCTAAATACAGTTTGTAAAAACTTTCTTTGGTTTTTAAG
>CAYUNA010001033.1:0-1708 GCA_964445895.1 uncultured Saprospiraceae bacterium
TCACGGCCAGATAACGGCTAAAGTACAGCATTACATTTGATACACCGCCAAATAAACTTCGGTTCTTGAACGAGCAGATTTTGGTTTCACTTTGTGCTTTGAAAATTCCCTCGTGGCGGTTCGGATATTAGACAATAAGCTAAAGATTTTCGCCACTGAATATATAACGTGCGTAACAGCAGTAATTAAATAATTTGTAAGTCATGATAGAAACAGATATTCTAATAATTGGAGCAGGTCCATGTGGTTTATTTACGGTATTTGAGGCAGGTTTGCTCAAGTTGCGGTGTCATTTGATTGATAGCTTGCCACAACCCGGCGGGCAATTGACCGAGATATATCCTAAGAAGCCTATTTACGATATTCCTGGCTATCCTTCAGTTTTAGCGGGCGAATTGGTGGATAACCTGATGGAACAAATTAAGCCCTTTAATCCTGGTTTTACCTTGGGTGAGCGCGCAGAATCGATTGAAAAAATGGAGGATGGTCGGTTTAAACTGACTTCCAGTCGAGGGACAGTTCATGCTGCACCTGTTATTTTTATCGCTGGTGGATTGGGATGTTTTGAACCGCGAAAACCACCAATTAGCAATATTGCTGAATTTGAAGATAAGGGCGTGGAGTACATTATTAAAGACCCGGAATTGTACCGTGATAAAAAAGTAGTCATTGCCGGTGGTGGTGATTCGGCATTAGATTGGACAATTTTCTTAGCAAATGTGGCTAGTGAAGTGTCTTTGGTGCATCGTCGTAAGAGTTTTAGAGGAGCATTAGATAGTGTAGAAAAAGTAGAATTTTTGGCGCAAGACGGAACCATTAACTTGATTACGGAAGCACAAGTTACAGGCTTGAATGGCAACGGTAAATTGAATGAAGTCATTATTAAACATAAAGTTAATGGTGAAATCACGAAGACAACTGACCATTTTATTCCATTATTTGGTTTAGCTCCAAAGCTTGGACCAATAGCAGAATGGGGTTTAAATATTACTAAAAACGCCATCAATGTCGATACGCGCGATTACTCGACGAATGTACCCGGTATTTTTGCTGTAGGCGATATTAATAGTTATGAAGGCAAACTAAAGTTAATTCTTTGTGGCTTTCATGAAGCGACTATGGCGGTACAGTCTGCGTTTAAAATTATTTATCCTGACCAAAAATTATCGTTTAAATATACGACCGTTTCGGGTGTGAATGGATTTGAGGAGAAGGCAGAAGCGTAGGAAATAGGATGATTCTGCACCGCATTTTATAGCATAAAAATTCGGGATGACTCATCCTTATCGTCTCCTGTTTCTTAAGAAAAATCAATAAAATTTTATGGTAAAAATAACCGTCATTGATAGAGAAGATAAGCCTCACGAATTAGACGCTCCAACTGATATGGCAATGAATCTGATGGAACTCTGCAAAGCCTACGAATTGCCAGTAGAAGGGACTTGTGGTGGCATGGCTTTGTGTTCAACTTGCCATTGTTATGTGCAAAGCGAAAATGACTTGCCTGAACCAAGTGATGCAGAGGAAGATATGCTTGACCAGGCGTTTTTTGTGGAAGATAACTCTCGCTTGGGTTGTCAATTGCAGTTGACGGATGAGTTGGATGGTTTGGTAGTGAAATTGGCCCCGACGGCTGGATAACTCAAATTTTCAATTGGCGGTGTATCAAATGTAATGCTGTACTTTAGCCGTTATCTGGCCGTGAGCA
>CAYUNA010001034.1:0-1700 GCA_964445895.1 uncultured Saprospiraceae bacterium
ACTTTTCCCAAAAGAAACACCTCCCGATATTCACCCGATGGTAAGCGAACTCTTTGGTGTCCAGCAAAAGCCAGCACATAAATCTTCTTATTTGGGATTGGTGTTTAGAGACAATGGAACTTGGGAATCCATTTCACAACGGTTGGTAAAGCCAATAAAAGCCAATCAATGTTATGCTTTTCGAATAAAAATGTGCCAGTCAGAGAAATATAAAAGTGGTTTACAAGAAAGTAGAGCCGCTTCATTAAAAACAGAACGAGAGAGAACTATATTTAGAATACTGACTAAAATAACAGAACGGAAAGACATAAATTTTACAGACCCGATTGTGTTAAGAATTTGGGGAGGCGATGAAGCTTGTGATAGAAAACAATTGTTAGCCGTAAGTCCATTGGTTAAGAATAAAGAATGGGCAGATTATTTTTTCAAAATTCAACCTGAGGCTGATTATCAATCATTGACATTGGAAGTTTTTGACGGAGATAAGATTGTAGGATTTCCTAATGGACATGTATTATTGGATGATGTTTCGCCATTAATTCCGATTGATTGTGATATGTCAGAAGAGGAACTTACGAAAATAGATATAAGTAAATATGATTTGCTTTTAGCTACCATAGATTCGAAGGAAGATTTGGAATGGTTTGTCTTGCGTTATAGTTCTCGATTAGGATTTAATTTTAGAAATCAATTTACAAGAAGTGCAAAAAAGAATTTCAGAATAATTCTCGCAGCTATGAATAAATTTCCAAATCAAAAATTAGTTTTTTTGGTGGATGGTGAAGATAGATGGATGAAAAAGCAGAGAATTGAAACTGTTTTGAATCAAATTGCCTCATCAGGTTTTCCTAACGTGCAATGTGAGGTAAGAATGGTTAAAGTAAAAGAAAGAAAGGAGGAGTCTGTGATTCGAGGTAATGGAATTTTTATCAAAATTATGCCTAAGTAGTAAGTCAAGCTAATTATGATAAGTTGAATTACTACTAAGGATTATTTAAATAATCCTTAGTAGAGGCAAATGCACCTAATAGTACAGGACAGAAAAAGAAAAGCGATTTTTTATGTTTGCTTGTGCACATATGAAATGGTTTAACTTTAGACGGATATTGTTTAATCATTTTGTAATTATTTCGGAATTATTGGTCAATATCAGTTATTTAGAAAAGTTAAGTCATGAATTTCAAAATATTATTTGTAATTTTATCTGTTTTTTCCTTTAAAAATTGCCATTCTGAAAAGGTAAAAACCTTTAAAGAAACAAATGGCTTCATTGCCGTAGAGGCAGAAGATTTCCACAGTCAGGAATTAGACCAAATCCGAAAATGGTATCGGGTAGATGAAAAAAACACCCCCAATATTCAACCTGATATAGATGAAAATCATGCCGCTTCTGCAAGCGGAAAAGCCTACCTCGAAATATTACCCGACACCAGAACCAGTCACGATGATAAACTTGTCAGAGGAGAAAACTTCTCTAACAAACCAGGAAAATTAGGCATTCTCAATTATCAAGTAAAATTTAATACGCCAGGGAAATATTACGTTTGGGTAAGATGTTATGCAACAGGTACGGAAGACAATGGCATTCATGTAGGTTTGAATGGCGAGTGGCCAGAAAGTGGTCGAAGGCTGCAATGGTGCAAAAGTCAAAACACTTGGGCTTGGGATAGTAAACAGCGCACCAAAGAAGAACATTGCGG
>CAYUNA010001035.1:0-1700 GCA_964445895.1 uncultured Saprospiraceae bacterium
CGAAAAAATCTCTCTGTCAAAATTATCCACATAAATAGTGTCATGTACTTAGTTAGCGTCAGCAGCAATCGCACAATCGACAAACTTGTTGTCATCGGGGTCTTTGAGTAATCTGAATTCAAAATAAGTATTGATGTAAACGACGTTGTCCAAGGCATCAAAAAGCCTCATCATTCCTTCTGCTGCGCGAACAGTCATTTTTTGTGAAATGATTTCATAATACTCTAATAGAATTTCAGTTGTCACGCAAATTTCAAAGTCTTCGTCAATTAATTTTTGAAAAAGCCAGTTATTGGGTGATGTGCGAGAAAGGCTGACTAAAATGATATTCGTATCAATAACAACTCTTAATTTTTTCATAGTTGTTTAGCCGCGTTTCCGCATTTTAGTGTTTAGCATTTCTTCTACTTTCGCTTCGTCCCATTCTTCCTTGTCCCAAACTTCATCCGCTTCATCCATCACGATTTCTGCAAAAAAACGAACCAGCATTTTTCTAAATTTCTTTAAATCTTTTTCATTCAAATCATATCGAAAAGTCTTGAGTATTTCGAGTTGTGAATTAGATAAAGATTGAATATTTCCTTCCATTTCTCAAAATTTTTTCAGTAAAGTTAATCCTTTTTTTTTAAATCCCAAAACCTATTCCTCTACCTCCTTTTCCTTCAAATCATCATCTATCCGCTTATACAATCCCGCCAAAATCTTATAATCATCCGCCACCCAACTGCCCGAAGAAGCGCCTTTGTACGTTCCCGCTAACAAGTATGCCCGATAAAATTTGCGAGCCAACATCGCCTGTTCCTCATTGAAAAAATTAGCAGCCCATTCTTCGGGAACGTTTTTTTGCTTCACTATGCCAATGCCGCCCTGATAAATTTTAATGATGCCCTGCGAATGTTCAAACGAAATGATGTCGGAATCTCGTTCGAGGGCAGCTTTTAAAATTAAGGTAGTGTGCCGAACGTAATTTTTCAATCGTTGTTTCAGTTCCAACTCCGTTTCCTCAGATTTTGGTCGGATGCGCCACTGATTATTATCAGGATAAAACGGGTCTTCTTCATAATTTTCTAACATGGATTGGATGGCCATAAATTCCATTTTACCAACGCCTGCATACTCGACAGTAAGGTAAGATTTTCCTTTTTTTTGACTTAAGTCAAGTATTTTTAAGGTGTCTTTCGTTCCCTTTTTATCCACTTCAATAGCCGTTTTATCTGAAGTGATGCGCCACCGTCCTTGCTGAAATTTATACCCCAACAATTCCGAAACATCTCCATTTGGAAAAAAGCACATCATCAACCCTTTTTCTAAAAAAACGTTATTCACGGCATCGTTTATCAGAACATCGGTGTCATCTTTCGCACCTGTATCCAAGTCAATATCCGCTAATTTCCAAATTTGGGTCACCTCCTTTTGACTGATTCGCGGCTTTTCAATTTTCGATGATTGATTACCTAATTCACAACTGAAAAAGAACAAACAGCAGCCCAAGGATATTAAAACCAAAACGTTACGAAGCGGTGCTTTTAAATTCATGCTAAATGGTTTTACTAAAAAATAAGTTGCGTCAAACTCGCGCTTCCTTCCACTTTGATTCTTCATGCGCCACCACCCGCAGTCGTTTATTATCTTTTAAATACAACGCCAACCCAACCTTCGCCGCAATCTCCCGTTCTACCTTTCGATTTTCCAACATCTTC
>CAYUNA010001036.1:0-1698 GCA_964445895.1 uncultured Saprospiraceae bacterium
GTGCGATGAAAGGATTGTGGTCTGTCGTTTGACTTAATTTGCTGAGAAGCTGTGTAAAAGTCATTACTTCTACATCAAGGTTTTTGTATCTATTAAAGGCTATTTTAGGTATAGCCTCTTTCATATTTTCATTTAGTAACTGACGTTACGCACTAACGAATAGCAATAAAAAAATCCGCTTGCGCTAAGCACAAACGGATTCACTAATATATATCGTTTATATCAAAATCTTATTTTATTTCAAAACATCCTTCACCAAATCAGCAGCTTCCTGCAACAAAATTGCAGAATGTACCGCCAAACCTGATTCGTCAATGATTGTTTTTGCAATATCGGCATTGGTACCTTGCAATCGAACGATGATTGGCACTTTGATATTACCCATATTTTTGTAAGCATCCACAACACCTTGTGCCACTCGGTCACAACGTACGATACCACCAAAGATGTTAATCAAAATTGCTTTTACCGCTGGGTCACGCAAAATGATTCGGAATGCCTGCTCAACACGAGCCGCATCTGCCGTACCTCCAACGTCCAAGAAGTTAGCTGGCTCACCGCCTGACAATTTGATGATGTCCATCGTTGCCATTGCCAAACCTGCACCATTTACCATACAACCTACGTTACCGTCCAAGTTGACATAGTTTAAACCGTAGCTTTTTGCTTCTACTTCCGTCGGGTCTTCTTCAGAAGTATCACGCATTGCTGCCAAATCTTTGTGACGGAATAATGCATTCTCATCTAAAGATACTTTACAATCTACCGCTACAATTCGGTCATCTGCTGTTTTGATAGCTGGATTAATTTCGAACATAGCCGCATCCGAACCAACAAATGCTTTGTATAATTTAGCAATAAACTTAGTCATGTCCTTGAACGCAGTGCCACTCAATCCTAAGTTAAAAGCTACTTTTCGAGTTTGGAAACTCAACAAGCCCAACATTGGGTCAATGTATTCTTTGTGCACCAAATGTGGTGTTTCTTCAGCTACCGTCTCAATGTCCATACCACCCTCAGTCGAGTAAATAATGACATTACACTTCTTTTCTCTATCCATCAATATAGAAATATACATCTCTTCACAAGCGTCAAAATCTGGTCGGTAAGCATCCTCTGCAATCAATACTTTGCCTACCAATTTGCCTTCACCGTCCATGCCGCCTGGCGTTTGCGGTGTTTTCAACATCATACCGAGGATATTGCTCGCGTGTTCTTTTACTGCTGCATCGTTCTTAGCGAATTTTACTCCACCACCTTTTCCACGTCCACCTGCGTGTATTTGAGCTTTGACCATAATGCCTTCTGTGCCTGTTTCTTTACGAACCTGAGCAGCAGCAGCCATTGCTTCTTCTACGGATGTTGCCACAATCCCTTCTTGGATAGCTACACCATAACTTTTTAGTAATTCTTTTCCTTGAAATTCGTGCAAATTCATACGAAATGAAGTTTTATTTTAGAGTGGTAAATCTGTTGTTTTCAAATATGAAATTTACCATTTAATTGAAGGTTGTTTGAATGCGAGCAAAGGTAAAAAAAATTGGGAAAATGGGGTGAAAAATTGGTCGATAAATGATGAATGGTGAATGATAAATGATAAATAATGAAAAAGAGAATTCATATCTCGTTAATATTCAGGTAAATATTGATGCTTGAAGCATTCTCAGATTCCTTATTTATCATTTACACTTCACTATT
>CAYUNA010001037.1:0-1692 GCA_964445895.1 uncultured Saprospiraceae bacterium
GAACGTCCATCAAGATACGAATACCTCATTTTAAAGTGCCAAAGTAGAACTAAGTGTTGAATGTAATACAATAGTACTCATTTCCTTTAATTTTCCCTAATTTCGCCACAAAAAGGACATGCAAAAAATCCCTTTACTTGGTTCACTAATCGCGGTATTTTTACTTTGGCAATGTGCTGATTCGTCGGCTGATCAAATCAAAGCGGCTGCCAAAAACTCATTGGAAACGTCAGCGTCAGGTGAAGAATTGGCAAAAATTCATTGCGGAAGTTGTCATAAATATCCGTCTCCTGATTTATTAGATAAAAATACTTGGGGCAACTTTGTGCTGTTACGAATGGCTGCTTTCTTGGGGATTTATCATGACAATGTGAAATATTTAGACAAAATGCCAGCGCAGTGGATAGAACCGGGCATAGGCGGTCAGCGAGTGGCAGCAGCGAAGGTTTATCCAGCCGAACCCTTAATTTCACGGACAGATTGGGAGAAGATTCGAGATTTTTATTTAAAAAATGCGCCGGTAAAATTGGCGAGTGCTTCCGCAAAAACAGAGATAAAAGTGGGCATACCTAATTTTACAGTTAAAGAATTTGATCCATCGAAAAAAGTGCCGCCATTGATACAGGCAATTGCGATTGATGAAGCGACTAACGCTGTCTTTGCTGGTGTTTATAAAGACGGTATCTACAAAATGAATGGTCAGGGGAAATTGATAGACAAATCGGTGGGCGAGTCGTTTTTTGTTGATTTTGCAATGGGGAAAAATAAATTTGCCGCCCTTGACATGGCAACCCGGTATGCGACTGATAACCCGATTGGGCAATTGCTAATCGCTAATTCTTTTGATAATTTTAAACGAAAGGAATTCACGAAAAACTTGCAGAAGCTAATGCGTCCTGTTAGCTTTAATTCAGGTGATTTGGATGGTGATGGTGTAGAGGATTATTTGATTGCGGAGTATGGAAATTATTTGGGACAACTGGCTTGGTATGGTTCAAAAAATGATGGAAAATCATTTGAACAGCATGTTTTGCATCCAGACGATGGCGCGATTAAAGCTAAAATTGTCGATTTGAATGATGACGGAAAAAATGATATTTTAGCCCTACAAGGCAATGGAGATGAAGGTATTGACCGTTATATCAATCAAGGAAACGGTCAATTTACACGGGAACGAGTCCTTCGCTTTTTACCGACCAATGGCTCGACTGATTTTCAAATAATCGACTACGACGGTGATGGCAAACAAGACATTTTATATTCCAATGGAGATAATGGAGACTATACTCCTGTTTTAAAACCATATCACGGCATTCATTTGTTCTTAAATAAAAATGATGCGTACGAAGAAGCATTTTTCCTGCCGTTAAATGGTGTTTATCAAGCAGAAGCCGTCGATTTTGACGAAGATGGTGACCTGGATATTGCGGCAGTTTCGTTTCATCCCGATTTTAAAAATCATCCACAAGAAAGTTTTGTTTTTTATGAAAATGATGGACAAAATAACTTTACCGCTCATACGATTCCACAGTTTGCCGACTCCCGATGGATGCGTTTTGTGACGGGCGATGTGGATAAGGATGGCGATGTCGATATTTTGTTGTCAGCAATGAATATCAAAACACCAGAGATTGCAAAAACAGTAGCAGATAAATGGGCACAAGCAGAGACAGCGATTTTGGTTTTGCAGAA
>CAYUNA010001038.1:0-1688 GCA_964445895.1 uncultured Saprospiraceae bacterium
TTTGAAATTTATACCCCGAAGTATTCTACTGCTTTTGAAGCTCAAAATCTTTAACTCATTGTCTAACCTTTGAACTTTCAGGAAGACCTTGATGCTTTTTCACAAAAAATTATTTAAAATAATGCAGCATTTTTTAATCGTATTTTTAGTAGGACTTTCAGGTAGTTTATTTGGTCAACATTCAGATAAAATAGCTGAATCCGTCATTCATAAATCGGAGGTTGAAGCGCATCTTCGCTACTTGGCTTCAGATGAATTGATGGGGCGAGATGTAGGAAAACCTGGAGGTGATACCGCAGCGGCTTATATCGCGCGAATGTTTGAAAATTATGGTTTAAAACAAGTCGAAGGAGCAGATGATTGGTTTCAAAAAGTACCGTTTCAAATGATAACGCCTGCGCAATCGGGTGAGTTGATTTTTGGAAAACACAAATATGATATTGGTGGTAACCTGTTGGTTATCAACGGAAAATCAATTGATACGCAAGCTTCAGCCGTTTTTGCGGGACATGGTTGGGTCAATTCAGAAACGGGACACAATGACTACGAAGGCTTGGATGTAAAGGGAAAAATCGTATTTGTTTTACCAGGCAATCCTGAGTCTAATCACCCTTTTTCTGCATTCAAAGCAATGAGTGATAAACGCAAAATTGCAGCAGAACACGGGGCAATTGCCTTGATTGAGTTGTTTCGATTAAACTTTCCATGGGGTTATTTTAAAAGTTTTATCAATGAAGAAAAATTGTCTATTGCTACGAGTGATACTTCTGCAAATTCACTGGTTTATGGCTGGTTGAAAGAAGAATCGAAAGAGGCAATAGCTAATTTGTCAGGTGGAAATGAAATGCGAGCTAAACTGAGTTCTGGAGGTGTAAAATCAAAGCCTGTTTTTTCCAATAATGTAATCGGTATGGTTGCTGGAACAAACCCTGATTTACAAGAAGAATATGTAATAATGACCGCACATTATGACCATGTAGGCGTTGATAAAAATGCGGCAACTGGTCAGGATTCTATTTTTAATGGGGCGCGGGATAATGGCATGGGCGTAGTTGCCTTGCTATCGGCAGCGAAGGAATTGGCTGCGAATCCTCCGGCACGTCCAACAGTATTTTTGGCGGTAACGGCAGAGGAAAAAGGGCTTTTGGGTAGTAAATATTATGTAGATAATCCATTGATTCCTTTAAAGAAAACCATTTTTAACTTAAATAATGATGGCGGTGGTTATAACAGTACTCAGCATGTGGCGATTATTGGCTATGGACGAACAGGAACGGATGCAGAGATTCAGGCGAGCGTAAAAGATGTAGGGTTGAAAGTAGCGGAAAATCCAATGCCCGATGAAAATTTATTCGACCGTTCAGACAACGTTAATTTCGCGATAAAAGGCGTCCCAAGTATTGATTATGCGCCAGGGGCTCTGAGTTTTGATATAGAAGTAACTAAATATTACCACCAAGTAGCAGACGAGGCGGAGTCGATTGATTATGATTATTTATTGAAATTTTGTCGGGCGTATGCACGGGCGGCGCGGTTGATTGCGGATAAAGAAAACGTGCCAGTTTGGACAGAAGGAGATAAATATGAAGCAGCAGGGAAGCGGCTTTATGAAAAAGAATAAATCTTGCTGGTGTAAAAGGGTTTTCTCATAAAAAAAATGCAGTTCATTTTGAGCCGAAAATGATTAG
>CAYUNA010001039.1:0-1686 GCA_964445895.1 uncultured Saprospiraceae bacterium
TTCATTTGTTTAAACAGCGGTTTACTAAATTGTAGTGGCAATCTACCGTTCTCTTCGCCCAGTCGAATCTCCGTCAATGTTCCATTATTGGGGTCGAATTCCACAATCATTTTTGGTGATAAAATCGCAGAATCATCCTCACCAATAATCCTAAATAGATAGACCGAATCTTGAGAAACCCCCATTTCCGTAGAACCAAACGGACTTGCTTCTTCCAATACTTCGAGGGCTTCATCTTTCATCGCCATTTCTTTTTTGATAGCACGAATCTTACTGTTACTTTCTACAATCTTCAAGACCAATGCGGTACATTCATCCATCATAGACATTTGAGAATCAACGCTTTCCACCAATCTAAAATAACTATCATTCCCTTTTTCGTTAGCCACCATTACTTCTTCCCAATCATAATTTTTTTCAATAAATTCATCGAATATTTTCGTGTACCGGGTAAATCCTTCCTTACTTTTTTTCGTTCGAACTTGCGCCCCATCCAATCGCAAAACGCCCAATTCTGCATCTTCCAGAACCAATCCCTCCATCAGCACATTTGAAAAATTTCCACTTGCCCGACAACCACGCATATCCGCGTATTCCAAATTACAATCATTGGCAGTCACGTTGAATAAATTACATTTGTGCAAACAAGCCGTATCAAATTGGACACCCAACAGATTTGCATTTTCAAAATCTGCGCCCGTCAAATTAGCATTGGTAAAAATCGCTCGCTCTAAAAACGCATTTTGAAAATTCGCATTCGTAAAACTCGAATTCGTCAACCGAACGCCTCGCAAATAACTGTTCGATAAGTTCGCATCCTGTAAATCAGCATAGCTAAAATCTGCTTTTTCTAAAATTTTATCCATCGTCTCCTCGTGCAGTAAACTATTAATGAGCGAAAACAGCAACTGCCCTCGCTCCGGACTCAGATGTTTTGGAATTAATTTATCATTTTCCAAATAGCGATAAGGGCGCAAAGTTTGCGTCAACGACACGATACGACCAATCAATTCGTCACTCAGTTTTCGGTCGTTATTGTTTCGATTTTTTAATTCCTCATCTACCTTGTCCATAATATTACTCATCAAAAAAATGAACGAACTTCGACGATTGCCTTCCTCCAAATGTATCTGTTGGTCCAGTCGCGTATTTTGGTTTTGAATCAATTGATTTTGGGCTTCGAGCTTGTCATTTTGCACACTCAAGATTAGCGTCTGCACCCCCATCACCATCAGCGGAACAAGCGCAATCAATACCGTAAACATACCCACTCGCGTCATTCGCCAAATTAAATGTGCCGACACATCCGCCATCGTTTCCTTCTTCACATCACGCGGTAATTCGGTGTATAATCGAGCCAAGCTTTTCTTCAAACTCTTACCTGCAAAAACATTCGTTGAATGATTTGCCAACCATGCAGCAAAGGTCTTTTTACCTTTTTTTCCACCTTTAATAGCGGTAAGTTCGGCACGAAGGCGAGCATTTTCGGCTTGTATTTTTTTGTAATCTTCGTCGTTGTTTCTCATCGTTTTTTGAATTATAAAATCGAACACAGAGCTATTGAAATGAAGGTCAAAATTATCAAAGTTATATTAAAATTTCGCCACAGCTTTTTTTCATAAACTATTCCGTATTCTAATTTTCTATTGACAAAAATGACGACTATAATCATCGCCAATATCTGAA
>CAYUNA010001040.1:0-1683 GCA_964445895.1 uncultured Saprospiraceae bacterium
AATTTACACAGTACCAACAACGTAGTAATTACACTTAACTCATAAATTGGTCAAATTACAAACAATCAGTCCCACCTGTGCGCTGACCGTATGCCGTTTATGCTCTAAACAGCCCCCAGCCCTTTTCCTTTTTATGAAACAAAGTCAACTCTTGTCGATAGTATAAGTCCGTCGAAGACAAATCGTTCCATTCCATAATTTGATAGACGGAACAATTGTATAAATTCGCTAATTTTTCCATCGAATCGCCCGCAAGAATCGTATATGAGCTTTTATAATAATCTTCCTGCGACCACTTCGCAAAACGGTTGGCTGGCCGCTGTGCCTCTTGCCAATTTTGAAAAGCAATCATTGCCATCTCTGGCAAAATCAGGTAGTTACCCGTAGTACTACTTGGAATAAAATTACGTCTGTAACTTGGATTTAATTCTTTCAAAATCCGATAATTTACACCAGTTCGCTCTACTATTCTTTTAAAAGTAGTGTATTTAAAAACCTTTGTCGTTCGCGTCCATTGTCGGTCAAAATCAGGCCAATCAGGCTGTAAACCATGCACAAAGTAATTTTGCGCCATATAGGCAGCGGCGATGAAACGCGGAATATATTTGCGAGTTTCTCGTGGTAAAAAACGGCTTACCTGGTCGTAATCATAGCTGCCGCCAGCATTACGGATAGCGCGATTGACATTGCCTTTTCCACAGTTGTAAGCAGATAAAGCCAACTCCCAAGTGCCGTAATATTGGTACAAATCACCCAGTAAATTTAAGGCAGCGAGGGTAGATTTATATGGGTCGCGTCGTTCATCAACATCTTGATTGACCACCAAACCATTGTCTTTTGCTGTGCCAGGCATGAATTGCCATAAGCCCGCCGCGCCTGCGGTAGAGGTAGCATAGGGCCGCAAACTGGATTCAATAATTGGTAAAAATTTCAATTCTTGCGGCAAGTTGTTGACGGTCAAATAATGCTCAATCATCGGAAAATACAGCGTAGTACGTCCCAAAATTTGCTCGGCATCGCGATAACCATACGTTAAGTAACTGCGAAGATAGGCTTCCACTTCTGAATCAAATCGAGGTTGAACGAGGCATTTTGTCTCCATTAACCGTACTTCGATGTCAGATTTGTTGTAAGCGGGAAGGTGAGAATAATTGTCGAAACCCATTTTATCACCCGTCATATCGAGGGTGATTTGAGTCGAATTTGCTTCATTGGGGGCATCAGCAAAACTGGCAACTGCGAAAAGCAATTGAATACTTAAAGTCCATAGGATTTTCATAATAAAAGTTTTGCACTCGAATAATTCAAGAATTGATAAACTGCTTTTCAATAAAAAAGGCAATAAAATTCAACCCTCGAATGACAAATATTCAAGTACGTTTTTGGATATATGTTCAAAATATGTTCTAAAAATGCAATAGATGGGCTATCAAATTGGCGAAAAACCAATTGTCTAACCTTTTCTCAATAGATACTTTTGTTCTTTTAAGTTTCTTCGTTTTGTATTCTAATATTTTTATGTGGGAACTATTTCTGATGACTTTTTTCAGAAATAACAAGTGCGATAAGTCAGTTTCTCTCGTATAAAATTTTTAACAATAGTTCTTTCTCGTTTTTTGTCATAAACGCACAAAGGTCTAAAATGCTCACTTTGAAATTGATTTTTTCAAGGTTTTAACATTT
>CAYUNA010001041.1:0-1681 GCA_964445895.1 uncultured Saprospiraceae bacterium
TAATTTTAAGGCTGCCAATTTTCCGATTCCGTCGGTACTTCCTGTGATTAATATAGTCTTGTTCATTTTATGTATTTCGCGTTTCTAATGAAATAAAGGGTTTTCTCATAAAAAAAATAAATTGGACTGGGTTGGCGCGGAGCGACTTAGCTATTGGTAGAAATTTTGTTTTTTATTAGAAGCGCAGAGCGATTCCCCCATTTTTATGCTTTTTAATCGGGCAGTCGCTATGCGCCTGAAGAATAATGCTTAAATTTCTACCAATAGTTTAGTCGCTATGCGCCTTTTAGTTTTTATGAGAAAGCCCTTTAATGAAATAGAGGCAAAACTTTCTCTGCTAAATCTGCTAAAGTAGTTTCCATATTTCTTGAGTTGAACCTCAGATTGATGGCAATATGATTCACTCCGATATGTTGCATCTCTTGAAAATAGTCAATTAGATAATTAACTCCAATTCTAAAACCCAATTGAATGGGCTGTGGTTCAAAATCATCATCTTTTTCAAGAATGACATATAAAGGTTGCATAAATGGCTTGTCAAAATTGTGATACTCGGCTATCTTTTTACGCCAATCAGCAATGGTATAAGCCTGTTGTAAAGTCGGTCTGGGATAGTAAATCCAGCCGTCACCATGCTCGGCGTTCCAGTCAGTCGCTTGTCTACTTGAGCCTGTGATGAGCATGGGGATTTTATTTGAAAAGGGTTTTGGCAAAACGTCCATTTGTCCAGTCAATTCACCATAATCATTATTTTCTAAAATTGGAAAGTTATGTTGAGTTTTGCGAATATAGCTGAATGCATCTCGAAACAATGCCCCCCGTTTTTCAAAATCAATGTTCATCGCAGGATATTCAGTTGGTCGGTCGCCTGATGCAATGCCCATTATCAGACGCCCATTAGACAATTGGTCGATGGTTGCTGCCGATTTAGCGACGTGAACTGGATGGTGCAAAGGCAAGGCGATACTGGCAACACCTAACGCAATTTCTGATGTTTTTCCTGCCAGAAAACCCAGATAGGTGAATGGGTCAAATGTCTGCCCCGCATCTCCAAAAGTTGGCACATGAAAAGGTACATCCCGCACCCAAAGCGCTTTAAATCCCAATTGCTCAATCAGTTGCACCCTTTCCAAATGATGCTGCATACTCGGAACAGAACTTTGGCTGTAATTTTCAATTGGGACAACAATACCTAAACTCAACTTATTGGGTTTAAATACTGTATTGTATCCTTTATTGATGGCTTGGAAATTTTTCATATCTGTCTTAAAATTTTTGGCAGTGCGCCAAATGTAATACTATTTAAGTGCCTCGTAGTAATTAATTCGGTAATTTTTAAACATCTTTTTCCGCTATTTTTCCTTTAAAATTTCTTCAATAACAACGGCTATTCAAGAATTTTTAAAGCAAAACTATCGAAAAAATCTTGTCTAAAAATTTTACCGAATTAATTACTACGAGGCACTTAGAGCATGTTTGAGAATTAAATTCTGATAATTTGCCTAATCAGTAATTGTGCGCGGACAGAGAATCGCTATTGCGCTTGGAAAAAATAATTCATATCAATAAAAATAATTGATTTTTTGACAAATCCCGTGAAACATCAATAAACTTAGTTTGCAGTGGATAATACCGTGTAACAAAAGTTTCTTTGCATTTAAAACAAGAGGAGTTTGAGGAT
>CAYUNA010001042.1:0-1679 GCA_964445895.1 uncultured Saprospiraceae bacterium
TCAAACGTATAACAAAATTCCACATCAACGGTACTTGGTCCTGTCCCTAACGGTGGACCGTCATTACTGTAAGTACCTAAGTCATATCCAAATACCCCAGTAGAACCAAACTCCGCTTCTGTTGGATTAGAAACCGCAGTTGGACCATACAATAAATCAAAGGCATCTGGTACAGGAAAATCCTTAAACGAGTTGCCACAATTAAATTTAGCTTCCACATAAAACTGTACATCTTGACAATCAATGACCGCACAATCATCGGGGTTTAATCCACAAGAAATCTCAATTAAAACTTCGGCAGTAATCGAACTTCCGCCTGGTAAATCATCAAAAAAGCCATCGTTGTCATAATCTATTAACCCAAGCGTTGCATCGGTATTGGCTGTCAAATCAATATTAATATCATCCCCGACCCAACTATAAAAAGTATTCGGAATAGCCACACCACCAACGGTTACACTTGCCACTTCAAGATTAGGTTTGTCACAAGTTTGAAAACCAATTTGTAAATCGGTATAGACATTTTGGTCGGTATTTGTATTAGGATTATCCATCGTAATGCTAACCTGTCCAGGATTACCACAAATTTCGATACCCGCGGCATTTAGCATTGCCGTAGCAGTGGGTAATAGAGCACCAGTAGGTCTGATTTGAACAAAAGAATTTTGTCCCGAGTCGTCACAAATTTCGTCATCACAACCAAACTTAGCATTATATCTGAAAGGCATATCAGCAGAAGCAGGGCAAATATCTGTTTGATAACAAACTTCAATTTCTACCAATTCACTGGTATTCATTTGATTATCGGCAGGATTGTTAAATGTATTATTCAGAAAATAAGGACCATCAACTAATAGCGTCGTCGTCATTGTCGTAGCGTCATACATAATATCTGCCGAGGGGACGGTCATATTATTGACTTCAATTGAGGTCAATTGTAAGTCCGCATCCAGTTCTAAATTCAATATTTCAAAAGTAAAGCTATCCAGATATGAGCTTAATCCATCTTGAGAAATTTGAATGGTTTGACAAAAAGGACTTCCCAAAGCCCCAATCGTTGCTTCGGCAGGAGAAAGCGGACTTAACATGTTTAAAACGGGCACATTTACCGATGAATTAAATTCGGTTTCTGGTCTAAAAGTACCAGAACATTGCTGTACAGCATTCAGTGTATCGGTAAAAATATATTCATAATTGTAATCAAAGAACAACATTTCTTCTTTGTCCACCTCACAATTAGCTCGAATCCCAATATTGACAATAACCAAGCTATCACCCGTGATGCCATCGACAAAAAATACGGGACGAGTAGGGTTAGGGTCGGAGATGCTAATGGTTGTACCGCCTAATTGTGCATATTCAAAACCGCCGTATTCCATTCCATCAGGTAGGTCAATTTCAAACTCAAAGCCACTAATTTCCCCCGCATCGCCAGTGAAAATAATCATCGAGAGCGTATCAGCGGCGCCACAGACGGTTACATCATCAATTTGTGGATAGCCAGGCACATTTCTTAAATCAATGAATTCAATATCGGGACATTCTGAAGTAGGCATGATGCTACTTTGTTTAAACAATTGTCCATTCAATTCTTCTCGAAATTGTTGAAATGCAGTTTTATTTTCTCCAAATGCATTTTGCTTCAATAATGCAACGGAACATTCCTTTTCAAAAGAATT
>CAYUNA010001043.1:0-1663 GCA_964445895.1 uncultured Saprospiraceae bacterium
CAACCAACGTAATTTCGATTACAGATGGTCAGATTTTCTTGGAGTCTAACTTGTTTAACGCGGGTGTTCGACCAGCGATTAACGTAGGTATCTCAGTAAGTCGAGTAGGAGGAAATGCGCAGATTAAATCCATGAAAAAAGTATCTGGTACGTTGAAATTAGACCAGGCACAATACCGGGAGTTGGAAGCATTTGCGAAATTCGGTTCGGATTTGGATGCAGCGACTCAAGCCGTATTGGGTAAAGGAGAGCGTAACGTGGAAATTTTGAAACAACCACAATTCTCGCCAATGTCTGTAGAAAAGCAAGTAGCAATTATCTACCTGGCTTCTAAAAACTTGATGCGGGACGTACCAGTTGATAAAGTACGTGATTTCCAGGAAGTCTATTTGATGAAAATGGAAAACATGGAAAAAGAAACGTTGAACACATTGAAAGCTGGTAAATTGACCGACGAGACTAAGGCGACAATGGAGCGCGTAGCAGCAGAGTTGGTACCACAATATAAAGGATAAACTTTTAATGATGAATGTTGAATGATGAATGATGAATGCCAAGCGCGTTCTACAATTCATCATTCATCATTTATAATTTATCATTAGCATAGTATGGCAAATTTAAAAGAAGTACGTGACCGGATTCAGTCGGTAAACAATACGCAGCAGATTACCAAAGCGATGAAAATGGTATCGGCAGCGAAATTGCGTCGAGCGCAAATGGCGATTACACAGATGCGACCGTATGCGAACAAATTGAATGAAATGTTGCGCAACATTTTGTCTAATTTGGGGAGCAGTGCAGAGTCTTCTTTCGGCATTGAGCGACCTGTCACCAAAGCGGTGCAAGTAGTTGTGACTTCCAATAGAGGATTGGCGGGCGCATTCAACACCAACGTCATCAAGGCAGCGGTAGCGAACATCAATGCGAAATACTCAGATGTGTACGAAGCGGGCAATTTGACCATTTTGTGTATTGGTAAAAAAGGTTACGAATATTTCAACAAAAGATACAAAAAAGCTAACATTCCAGCAGAAAACGTCTTGTTGTTTGACGATTTGAGCTTTGATAATGTGGCTAAGGTATCAAAAATGTTGATGGACGGTTTTGCCGCGGGCGAATACGATGCAGTTGATGTGTCGTATGGTCGTTTCAAAAATGCGGCGATGCAATTTTCTGAAAATGAAGCATGGTTGCCTGTACCAAAAATTGAAGTAGAGGACGATGGCAAGCAAAGCAAAGCATGGTATATTTTCGAGCCAGATATGCACACGTTATTGGAAGAATTGATTCCAAGTATCTTACAGACTTCCTTCCAAAAGTTCTTGTTAGATACGCACGCATCTGAGCATGGCGCACGGATGACCGCGATGGATAAAGCGACTGATAACGCACAAGATTTATTGAAAGAATTGAAATTGAGCTACAATAAAGCACGGCAAGAGGCGATTACGAATGAAATTTTAGAAATTGTTGGGGGTGCAGCTGCGCTGGAAGGGTAGTACTTTATATGAAAAAATATAAGAAGGGCGAAACGAAAGTTTCGCCCTTTTTTTATTAATTTCGCCAAACAATTTTTATAAGCGAATTTGTAGGGAATGACGCAATCGTTCAATTATTTAAAAATTGAATCAAAAGGCTATTTTTTACAAACGCTCTAAAACTA
>CAYUNA010001044.1:0-1658 GCA_964445895.1 uncultured Saprospiraceae bacterium
CTCGTTTTTAATTTTCGATTTTAACTATAGAAAATGACTAAGTATATCTTTGTTACGGGCGGCGTAACTTCATCTTTGGGAAAGGGCATCATTGCCGCATCTCTTGCGAAACTTCTTCAAGCCAGAGGATTTTCAGTAACTATTCAAAAATTTGACCCGTATTTAAATGTGGATCCGGGTACGCTCAATCCGTACGAGCACGGGGAATGCTATGTCACGGACGATGGTGCGGAGACGGATTTAGATTTGGGACACTACGAACGATTCTTAAATGTGCCGACTTCTCAAAAAAATAATGTCACGACAGGACGGATTTATCAAACGGTTTTAGACCGCGAGCGAAAGGGTGACTATTTGGGAAAAACAGTGCAAGTAATTCCACACATTACCGACGAAATCAAGCGAAGGGTACAGCTGTTGGGACAAAGCAATGAGTTTGATATTGTGATTACAGAATTGGGTGGAACGGTAGGAGATATTGAATCGTTACCTTATTTGGAATCTCTTCGTCAGCTTCGTTGGGACTTAGGAACAGATAACTGCCTGACCATTCATTTGACCTTGATTCCGTTTCTAAAAGCAGCGGGAGAATTAAAAACCAAACCAACTCAGCACAGTGTCAAAATGTTACAACAAGCTGGTATTCAGCCAGATATACTTGTCTGTCGAACAGAACATCCAATTACGATGGAGATTCGGCGCAAGCTCGCATTGTTTTGTAATGTGGAATTGAATTCCGTCATTGAATCCAAAGATGCAGACACAATTTATGATGTACCGTTGTTGATGTTGAAAGAGAAATTGGACACGACTGTCATTACAAAATTGCGTTTGAAAGACCGCCGCGAGCCTAACTTAAAGAAATGGAAAGCTTTTTTAGGCAAACTAAAAACACCATCCTACTCTGTCCGAATAGGCTTGGTTGGAAAGTACAATGAACTCCCTGATGCCTACAAATCTATCCATGAATCCTTTATTCACGCAGGCGCAGTGAATGAGTGCAAAGTCGAAGTCATTCCCATTCATTCGGAGCATTTGGAAAGTAATTATGAATCTGTGAAAGAACAATTACAAGATTTGGACGGCGTGTTAGTCGCTCCAGGTTTTGGCGACCGAGGGATTCCAGGTAAATTGCAGGCGATTCGTTTTATTCGAGAAAACAATATCCCGTTTTTTGGTATTTGCTTAGGAATGCAATGTGCAACAGTCGAATTTTGTAAAAACGTTTTGGAATTGGAAGGTGCAAGTTCAACGGAAGTAGATGAAGAAACGCCACATCCAATTATTGATTTGATGGCTGACCAAAAAGAGATTTCTGAAAAAGGAGGCACGATGAGATTAGGTGCATTTACCTGTGATTTAAAAAGAGGGTCGCAAGCAGCTAAAGCGTATAAATCTTTGAAAATTAGCGAACGTCACCGACACCGTTATGAATTTAATAATGATTATTTGGAAGCTATCGAAAAAGGTGGTCTGATGGCAACCGGTCGAAATCCAGAGACAGGTTTGGTGGAAATTGTAGAATTGAAAGGGCATCCATATTTTGTAGGCGTACAGTTTCATCCGGAGTTAAAAAGTACGGTTGAGGAACCGCATCCGTTATTTGTTTCGTTTGTAGCAGCTTGTATGAAGTATGTAGAAAATAAATAGAAAATTTT
>CAYUNA010001045.1:0-1657 GCA_964445895.1 uncultured Saprospiraceae bacterium
TATTTGCGTTAAACATTCATCCTCCAAATTCCCAAAAGAATCTGTCGTGTATATTTTTGAAAAATGCTTCCCTAACTCTTCCAATCCTTTACTAAAAATACCGTGTGTCACTACTAAAATCAATTCTCCCGCATTCTTCTTTTTCAACTCTGTTGCCAAGCCTAAAAATGTGCCGCCGCCATCGCAAATGTCATCGACAATCACGCAAGTTTTGCCTTGCAAATCATTGGCGTAAACGGTGAATCCAGTTAATTTGCCAGTAGCCACATCGCGTCTCTTACTGCATTCAACCACTGCTTTTCCATTTAAAAACTGAGCAAGTTTATAGACTTTTTTTAATGCGCCACCGTCAGGACTAACCAATTGATAATCAGCATTTTGTTCCAAACATTTTTTTACAAAAAGATGATTATCAATCACTATTACATTTTCCAAAACTGCCGCCGTCACTTCCGAATGCGGGTCAACAATCGTCACGGTTTCGAAACTGCATTGATTGATTAAATTGGCATAGACTTTCACCGTCAGCGGTTCGCCTTTCACCATCACTCTATCCTGTCTCGCCGCAGGGAAATATGGAAGAAATAAATGAATTTTTCGTACGCCCATTCGTCGCAACGCATCATTTGCCAATAGCAAAAAACCAAGGTCACTAAATGCTCGAATTCTAATTGTTATGGTCACTTCATCTGTCGCCGCCAACATGGTTTTTATTTTCAAATGTGGTTCCCCTCCATTGAATGTAAATGCTTCAAATTCGATGCTTTTTCCAAAAGGTTGAAACTGTCTGTCAAGGTTTAAATATTTCATTTTGCGTATTTTTTACACAAAAATACAGGGTTTTAACATTAGGTGCAAGTTTATTTGCGTAAAATTTACACAAATAAAAATTAAGACAACACAAACAACTGGTTATCAGTAAAATAAGTTTCAAAAAAAATAAAATTATTTTCGATTAGCTTTTATAAAAGTGGTAGGATTCAGGTAGCCTTCCGTATTCTGACTATACCCTCCGCCAATTGGCATTTCAATATTTGACCGAATTTCTAAATGTAAATGTGCCCAATATTGCCCGTTCGCATTACCAATTGTACCGACAAGTTCCCCTTTTTTAATCAATGCCCCGTCTTGAATTTTAATCTCGTCCAAATGTGCATACACCGATTCGACAAATTGATAGGTTGGATGATGGTCTAAAAAATGGACAATGCGAACGACATTTCCCCATCCGCCGCCATAGTTTTCGGCAGCTACAACCACTCCATTTCCAATAGCATAAACAGAATCGCCGAGGTCAGTATTCCCGCCGCCTGTGCCATTCCAATCATCTCCAAGGTGGGCGTTTTTGCCGAAAGGCTGGGCATTGTAATATTTTTTAGCATCGGGTGGATTTACAGGAAAATCAAAGCCGTTGGTTATAAAAATGGGGTTCTTTTGAAAAATTTGGCGCAAACTGTCTTGATAGGATAAGAAATTTTTGGCTGGAAATTCTCGTGAATTTTGTAGCGTTTTTGAAGTAGTATCAGGTTGTTTTGGCTGGTTACCGCAAGAAAAAAGGAGAATCAACAGAATAGATAATGGAAATTTCATACGGTATTAAAGATTAGGAGTGTACGAAGTTTTGCAATCTCAGTTTACCATTCATCACCCCCCGACC
>CAYUNA010001046.1:0-1655 GCA_964445895.1 uncultured Saprospiraceae bacterium
CGGACGGACAAAAGATAGAAAGTGTACAAAATTTTATTTGATTTTTAATCAAGGTAATTTGTGTGCATACCGTAGGCACTTAAGTACATGACTCTATTTATCTGGATATTTTGACAGGATGTTTTTCCGCTATTTTCCTCTTAAAAATAGTTCCATGATGCAGACCATGCAACGATTTTTAAAAGAAAACTATCGAAAAAATCTCTCTGTCAAAATTATCCACATAAATAGTGTCATGTACTTAATACACTGTGTAAAAAGTTATTTTGTATTTTTGAAAAATGACTAAAGCCATTTTTCGAGGGTAGGTTAGGGGCGAGATTGATTGAGTTTTCCGTCGGAAAACTCAACCAGTCTCGCCCCTAAAACCCCAAAAGCGAGGCGGCTTTAGCCGCTGAGCAAAACGTAAAGAAAGTTTTTACACACTGTACTTAAGAGCACTAATTTTAAAATCTTTTACCTAACTTCGCGCTCTATTTTTTCGAAAAAAACTAACCAAATCAAATTATGAAAAATATTACAGTTATTGGTGCAGGTACGATGGGCAATGGGATTGCACACGTTTTTGCGATGAAAGGTTACGCAGTTTCCTTGGTAGATATTTCACAAAGTGCGTTGGATAAAGGCATGGCAACGATTAGTAAAAACCTTGACCGAATGGTCAGAAAAGAAAAGATGACAGAAGCTGATAAAGTGAAAACGTTAGCCAATATTACTACTTTTACAGACTTAGCAGTAGCGGCTAAAAACGCAGATTTAGTTGTAGAAGCAGCAACAGAAAACGTGGATTTGAAGTTGAAAATCTTTCGTCAAATGGATGAAGTTGCGCCCGAAAAAGCAATATTAGCGAGCAATACCTCCTCGATTTCCATTACCAAAATTGCAGCGGTCACCAATCGCCCCGAAAAAGTAATCGGAATGCACTTTATGAATCCTGTGCCAGTGATGAAATTGGTTGAGGTGATTCGCGGCTATGCCACGACAGATGAAGTGACGAAAACAGTCATGGATTTATCGAAAAACCTCGGTAAAGTGCCTGTAGAAGCGAACGATTTTCCAGGCTTTGTTGCCAATCGAATCTTAGTACCGATGATTAATGAAGCCATTTATGCATTGCATGAATCCGTAGCTGGAGTAGAAGAAATCGATACGGTTATGATGTTGGGAATGGCACATCCAATGGGACCGTTGCAGTTGGCAGATTTTGTTGGATTGGATGTTTGTTTGGCTATTTTGCGCGTGATGCAGGAGGGATTTGGTAATCCAAAATTTGCGCCGTGTCCGCTATTGGTTAATATGGTGACAGCGGGTAAATTAGGACGCAAATCAGGCGAAGGTTTTTATAGCTATGGACATGGAACGAAGGAGTGGATTGTTGCGGATAATTTTAAGAAACGGTAAAGCAATAAGTCCACTAAACGTTTTTGTAAACCGTTTTGCTCCCCTGAAACCTCTTTGTGGAAAAGATACAGAAACTTAATTTACACGGTGGTAATACACTGTAGCAAAAGTTTTTTTGGTTTTTAAGGAGGGAGAAAATTGCAAATTTTCGACCTCCAATAAAAACAATGTGCGTTGCCTGCGGCAACGCGTGTGGGGTTCTTGAAGATGAAAAATGATTTTTGCAAAATCATTTTTCATCCTCAAACTCCTCT
>CAYUNA010001047.1:0-1652 GCA_964445895.1 uncultured Saprospiraceae bacterium
TAATTAAATCAAAGAGAAGAACCCTTATGTTAGAAGTATTCAACGAAGCATTCAATAATTTAAAAAGTAAACTCGGAGGCTGGATTAATGATTTTGTAGTTAATCTACCAAATATAGTTTTAGCAGCTATCGTGATGTCTTTAGGTATATTTGCTGCACAATATGTGCGCAAGTATGTCCAAAAAGGATTGAATAAATTCGTAAATAATAAAACCATAACAGGGTTTGCCTCTAGTATGATTACTGCTGGTTTTTTAGTTGCCATGCTGTTGGTTGTGTTAAGTATTTTAAAATTAGATACAGCATTGACTTCTATATTGGGGACGGCAGGTATTGCTGGTTTGGCAGTCGGTTTAGCACTACAAGAGCCGATTGTAAATGTTTTTGCAGGTATAGTTATGTCGATGCGGGAACATTATAGTGTTGGAGATTTAGTTAAAACAAATGATTTTTTCGGTACTATCAGTAAAATCAATTTGCGTTCTACTATTTTAAATACTCCGGACGGTCAAGAAGTTATTATTCCTAATAAGGAGGTTTTACAAAATCCCATAGTTAATTACACACATTCTGACAAGAGGAGGGTAGATATTGATTGTGGTGTGGCCTATGGAGATGATTTGGAGACTGCCCGAGAAATTGCCCTTGAGGCTATTAGAGGAAATGAGAAAGTTAAATATGATAGAAATATGCCACTTGAACTCTTCTTTACAGAGTTTGGAGACAGTTCTATAAATTTTCAACTAAGATTTTGGTATCACTTTTCTTCTCATGCAGATTTCATGGATTTAAAAAGTGAGGCAATCATTGCCATCAAAAAAGCTTTTGATAGCAATAATATTACAATACCATTTCCGGTTACGACTCTTGATTTTGGAGTGGTTGGTGGTCGTAATATTGATGATGTATATCCATTAAAAAGTATTGCTACCAATCCAAAAAGTAATGGAAAACACAATGGAAAAGCTGTAAAAAATGGGACTCCTTCCATTACTAGTAACTAAATAAAATCATTCTCTGCCAAATTGTGTGACAGAAAAAATGAAAAGCTAAAATCAAGTAACTTATTTTTTCATGTTGTTTTCATACAACTTGGTGAAGAACCAACAACATAACATAGTTGATTGGTAATCAAATGAATGGGTTAACCTCATTCCAGTCCAAACTATGTCTGAACTATAATTTTTTAATCTTTAAAAACAAATATAATGAGTAATCAAAGTAATAATAGCAATTGGAAATTAATCGCAGGATTAGCAGGTGGTGCAGCCCTAGGCTGGTGGTTAAACACAGATAAGGGGCGTGAATTTCGCAAGGAGACAAGCGCAAAGTTAAATGAATTTGGTAATGTCGTAAGCGAAACGACTCAGCGCGAATATGCTAACGCCGCAGAAAATGTAAAATCTGCCATTGAATCAAGCAAAAAAACATTGAACAATACACTCGAAACAGGAAAGGGCTATGCCGCAAGTATTGCTGAAACGGCAAAATCTAAACTCAACACAGGTGCTAGCCAGGCTGAAGAAGTGATTGATGATGCAGAGTCTGCCTTTGACCGTGGCGCAAGAAAAGCGAAAATTGTTATTAACAAAAAAGCTGCCTTAGCAAAAGAAGTGGTATCAAGCTAATTAGTAAAAGAAATTCAATAACTT
>CAYUNA010001048.1:0-1648 GCA_964445895.1 uncultured Saprospiraceae bacterium
TTCTTATTGGAGGACGAAAATTTGCAATTCTCTCCCTCCTCATAAGTCAAAAAAAAATTGTTACACTGTATTCAATTTTAAAATCCAATTTTTAATATGACCAATCACGACGACGAAATCATCCAAAACAAGGAACTCAGCATTTGGGAAGCCTTAATTCCTGTTTTTGCCCTAATTATTATGTTGTTTTACAACGTTCTTTACGCATTTGGTGACGATGCATTAAGTGGATCTAATCAATTCTTACTCTTGTGCGGCGCAGCAGTAGCGATGGTTGTAGGTTTTTATAATAAAGTGTCCTACAAAAAAATGATAGAAGAAGTAAGTGAAAACGTGAAGTCCACAACGGGCGCATTATTGATTTTATTAATGGTTGGGTCGCTGGCAGGGATGTGGATGATTAGTGGCATTATTCCAACGATGATTTATTATGGTTTAAAGATTCTCAATCCAACTATTTTTCTGGCAGCTTGTGTGATTATTTGCTCCATTATTTCGATAGCAACGGGGAGTTCATGGACAACTTCCGCAACCGTAGGAATTGCCTTAATTGGTATTGGCGAAACGCTCGGCATTTCACTCGGCATGACGGCAGGGGCAGTGCTTTCTGGCGCATATTTTGGCGACAAAATGTCGCCGCTTTCCGATACGACCAACCTTGCACCAGCGATGGCAGGGGCAGATTTATTCACCCACATCCGTTATATGGCATACACGACTGTACCGACAATTACAGTTACTTTAATTATTTTTATCATCATTGGTTTTGGTTTGGAAACGAATGGTTCACCTGATATTTCAACTCAATTAGTAGCAATGGATGCAGCATTTAACATTACGCCGCTACTGTTTATTGTGCCATTATTGGTCATTGCTTTAATTGTCAAAAAAACGCCGCCATTGATTGCCCTTTTTGCAGGAACAATATTAGGCGCGATTGCTGCCTTGATTTTTCAACCAGATATTGTTGCTAAAATAGGTGGTGCAGAAACATTAAATTTTGCATCAGCTTACAAAGGAATTATGACGGGGCTGACCGTTGATACTGCCGTCGAAACAACAAGTGCAGAGCTAAACGACCTCTTCACCGCAGGTGGTATGAAAGGCATGCTGGGCACAATTTGGTTAATTGTCTGCGCCATGGTTTTTGGTGGTGTGATGGATGCGATTGGGGCATTGTCGCGAATTTCATCGGCATTGCTGAGTTTATCAAAATCTATTTTTGGTTTATTCGCCAGTACCGTCGCGAGTTGTTTGGCTTTAAATGTGACTGCTTCCGACCAGTATTTAGCAATAGTCGTCCCCGGAAAAATGTTTAAACAAGCCTACGAAGATAAAGGACTTGCCCCCGAAAATCTGAGTCGAACACTGGAAGATTCAGGAACAGTTACATCAGTTTTAGTTCCTTGGAATACTTGTGGGGCATACCAGAGTGGTGTATTGGGTGTATCGGTCGCGGAATATTTTGTGTATGCCATTTTCAATTGGTTGAGTCCATTTACAACGCTGTTATTTGCCGCCCTGGGAATTAAAATTCGGCAGTTGACGGAGAAGAAATCATAGCGTAAATGACGAATTCAATTTCAAAAAGAGCTTTAGGAACGCGAAGTAAATAACTTAACATTCTTGAGAGGATATTTTGTTCTCA
>CAYUNA010001049.1:0-1645 GCA_964445895.1 uncultured Saprospiraceae bacterium
TAAGAAGTCTATTTTCTTTAATTTAATAAAAAAACGAGAGAAAATTTTTGTATTTTTAAACAGCTACCTTCGCCTTAATATGCGGATGCGCCTCATAGCCTACCAACTCAAAATCCTCAAATTTAAACCCAAAAATATCCTTCACTTTGGGATTGATTTTCATAGTTGGTAGCTTTTTGGGTTCTCGGGTTAGTTGCAATTTTGTTTGTTCCAAATGATTGGAATACAAATGCGCGTCCCCAAACGTGTGGATAAATTCCCCTACTTTCAGCTCACAGACTTGCGCCATCATCATGGTTAATAATGCATACGAAGCGATATTGAACGGTACGCCTAAAAAGCAATCTGCTGACCGTTGATACAATTGACAAGACAACTTTCCGTCGGCTACATAAAATTGCACCATGGCATGACATGGCGTAAGTGCCATATCTTTCAAATCGCCAACATTCCAGGCATTGACGATAATTCTACGCGAGTCAGGATTGTTTTTTAAGGTATCAACGACGTTTTGGATTTGGTTGGTAATCGTGCCATCCGTGCCTTCCCAGGCTACCCATTGTTTGCCATAAACTGGTCCTAAATCACCGTTTTCATCTGCCCATTCATTCCAAATGCGGACGCCGTTTTCTTGCAAATATTTCACATTGGTATCGCCTTTTAAAAACCATAACAATTCGTAGATAATGGATTTTAAATGCAGTTTTTTCGTTGTTACCATCGGAAAACCTTTGTTGAGGTCAAACCGCATTTGGTAACCAAATACGGATTTTGTACCAGTGCCCGTGCGGTCGTCTTTGGTGGCGCCGTGGTCGAGAATGTGTTGGAGAAGTTGGTGGTATTGTTTCATTGTATATTTAAAATTCAGAAATACGTTTATCGTTTGAAAAACTTTCTGCAAATATTCAAAAATAAAAACAATTTATCACAAAACATGGGGGTAAGTTCTCTTGTTCCTGTTTTTATAGTAAGATTTAATCGTTCTTTATGACCAAACTGACCTTTACTTTTTTTTTATTACAAATTTCTACCCTCGTTTTTACCCAGCAAAACGACTGGATACTCAAGCGCAATAGCGAGAATATTCAAGTATATTATCGGGAAAGTTCGGATTCTAAAATCTATGAATTGCGGATGGATTATTATGTCGAGACGAGTTTGTCAGGTGTTGTCAAACTGTTGGATGATGTGCCTAATTATAAAAATTGGGTTTATAAACTCGCCGAAACGTCAATGGTTGAACGCATTAATGAAACGGATTTTTACTATTACAATCGCATGGATTTTCCGTGGCCACTGAGTGACCGCGACCTTATTGGTTACAACAAACTCTGGCAAGAACCCGATACAAAAATTGTCCGTGCAACCGTAACCAGTGCCCATTGGAAAAAGCAGCATTTGGACGATTTGGTAAGAGTAACTACATTAGAAATTTCTTGGAATTTGTACCCACAAAAGGATGGACGTGTAAAAATTGAGTACTTTTTGAAGTCTGATCCTGCCGGAAATCTGCCCGCTTGGGTTGTCAATTTGGCAATTGATCAAGGACCAATTGAGACCGTAAAAAATATGCAGCGAGAGTTGAAGAAAAAGAAGTATCGACAAGTGAAGTTGTCTTTCATTGAGGAATTGTAAATTTATTTTA
>CAYUNA010001050.1:0-1637 GCA_964445895.1 uncultured Saprospiraceae bacterium
CAGGAAAATAATAACCTACCAATGAAAAAATATTACTTCATTTCGCTTTTTTTAATTATCACGAATGTGCTTTTGTCCCAAGAAAGACAAGGAAAAATTGACCTGACCAATGACCAACAAATCAATGTTTTGACCCTCAAAAATGGGACTCGCTACATCGGACGCATTCAAGCTATGTCGGCGAAAACGATTACATTTCAACTTAGAGATTTTCCAACGACAGAGCCGTTGGTTTTGCGTCGTCGAGACGTTAAAATTATCAGTAGTTATAACCAAAGCACAAGCAACGGAAATGTGCTACGAGCGCCGTTTTCAAAAATCACTAAGACGTTCCCTAACATTGTTTTTGACCCAAAGTTAGATGTAAAAAATCGCTCTCAGCAAGTTAGCATTATTTCGAGAGGGAAAACTTTTATAGGACGCATTCAACAAGTTCGTAAATCTGGTATTCAGATGTGGATTAATGGCGAATTGAAATTTTTTCGCTTTACTAATCTTTCAGCGGTTAGGGTAGAAAATTGGTCTTATGCAGATATTCCTTCCCCTGAATATACTTTTCAAGTTGATAGTTTTGAAACTTCATCAATTGAGGAAGCAACAAGATTTGATCTCGCATTTGATTTGGAAAGTACAAAACAGACTCATGTTATTTATACCAGAGATGGCAGCCGCTTAAATGGACAAGTTTTTCGTTTTTCCAACAACCAAATGTATTTAAAAATGAAGGATGGTTCTATCCTTGAACTGGAAGATAAAATGGTCAAAAAGGTGGAAGTACATCGACCGGGTTTTATTAGAAAAGAGAAATCCAATCGCGTTATTTATAAAAAAGACAGACGTAAATATTTCGAAAATACGGATTATATCATGGCACAAAATAGGCTATTAGTCTCTCAAACGGGCTTTGGTCTAAAAAAAGGAGAAACAGAATTTCGCAGTACTCAGGTTTTTTTCAATAGCCTTGATTATGGTGCTACGGATAATCTTTCGTTTGGCGTCGGCGTGTATCCATTAATTGGTGACAATGTGTTGACGGGCAGGATTAATTTTAGTGTTGATTTAAATAAATTCGTTCATCTTTCGAGTGGTGCGCAGATTTATTATACCCTTGGCGGCTTTGCTACTACTGGTGGTGAAGGTGCTTATAATGCCCACATTGCCTTGTCTATGGGTTCTCCACAAGGGTTTATCAACATCGCCTACAACCATTGGGAGGGTTTGGCACGTTTTCAAAAAGGGAACATTTGGAGCTTTGGATTTTCTTTGAAATTAAATAAAAATTACCGCGTTTTTGCTGACGTTTTATATACGCTTGAAAAGAATAATAATGACTTTAGTTTTTTTAGAAACAATGTGCATTATCAGGAAACTATCATTTCGAGCGGTGTCGGTTGGTTTAAAGCCAATCGCAAAATTGATTTTGGATTTACCTTTATTCCTGGCGGAGGGATGAGTAGTATTGATAATTTTTTCATCTTTCCATTTATAGCTTCTACTCGACGGTTTTGAATAGATTTTAGGAATGAGGTTGAATGAGGTTTAAGTGCCTCGTAGTAATTAATTATTTTTTGCAAGTTCAATAGCGATTCTCTGTCCGCCCGCACCACGGATTTTTTTTTTCAGAGGCAATCATTTTG
>CAYUNA010001051.1:0-1636 GCA_964445895.1 uncultured Saprospiraceae bacterium
GCTCGTAGTATTTGTTATAAAATTTGATTATTTGCTCGCCTCTCTGACCCCTGACTCCTGACCCCTGACCCCTGACTCCTGACGCCTCAAACCTGACTCCTGAAAATACATCTATGACTTTATACGATCAATACGAAACCGTAATTGGACTCGAAACCCACGTTCAACTTAATACCAACAGTAAAGCCTTTTGTGCCGATAGTGCAACTTTTGGTGGATCACCCAATACGCATATCAGTGCAATCTCGCTGGGACATCCAGGTACTTTGCCGCGTTTGAATAAGCGACAGGTTGAGTTTGCGATTCGCTTAGGTATAGCTTTGGGCTGTGAGATTAATCAGCGGAATGCGTTTGACCGAAAGAATTATTTTTACACTGATTTGCCGAAGGGTTATCAAATTACGCAAGACCGCGCGCCGATTTGTCTTGGGGGGGCGGTCGAAATTGAAGTGGGCGGTGAAACCAAAACAATTCGATTACACCATATACATATGGAAGAAGATGCCGGTAAATCTATTCATGACCAAGACCCAAAAAATACGTTGGTGGATTTGAATCGAGCAGGTGTGCCATTATTGGAGATTGTGTCTGAGCCAGATTTGCGGTCGGGTGAGGAAGTTGATGCATTTATGACAGCGATGCGGCAGTTGGTTCGGTATTTAGAAATTTCGGATGGCAATATGCAAGAGGGGTCTTTGCGTTGTGATTGTAACGTGTCGGTGCGTTTAAAAGGTGCGGAAAAATATGGTGAGCGTTGTGAAATTAAAAATATGAACTCGATGCGCTATGCTCGAAAAGCGATTAAGTTTGAAACAAAGCGGCAAATTGATTTAATCGAAAAGGGTGGACAAGTACAGCAGCAAACGCTAAATTTCGACCCAACAACGGGTAGGACTTCGCCGCTGCGTACTAAAGAAAATGCGCATGATTACCGATATTTTCCTGACCCGGATTTACCACCAATGGTGATTTCTGATGAACAGATTGAGCGCATCAAATCCGCAATGCCGCCGTTGCCGAAAGCATTACGACGACGATTGATGACTGAATTTAAATTAAATAAGTACGACACTAATTTATTGACTGAAGAAAAGGCAACCGCATTTTTCTTTTTAAAACTGGCAGAACATACCAGTAATTACAAAGCGGCGGCTAACTTAATTATTAATAAAATCAATCCATTTTTACAAGAGAATAAGATGTCGTTGGCAGATTTACCTGTTTCAGTGGAACATTTGGCTGGCTTGATTAGCTTGCTTGATGATGGAAAAGTCAACAATACTACAGCCTATCAACAGCTTTTTCCAGCAATGATTCAACAGCCAAAACAAACAGCAGAAGCGTTGGCGACAAAGCTGAATTTGATTCAATCTGCGGATGAAGACTTTTTGAAAAATATTGTGGAAGAGGTCGTCGCTAAATTTCCAGATAAGGTTAAAGTTTATCAAAAAGGGAAAAAAGGTTTGATTGGCTTTTTTATGGGTGAAGTGATGCGCGCAGCGAAGGGGAAGGCAGAACCAAAGGCGACGAATGCGTTGTTGCGGGAGGTTTTAGAGAAGAAATAAAATTAAATTCTTTTCATTTATTAGACTTTGGACGAAAAGTCGTCCAAAAAAAATAGGCAAAACTGTTGCAT
>CAYUNA010001052.1:0-1635 GCA_964445895.1 uncultured Saprospiraceae bacterium
GTCAATCAATTCAAGCGGGACATTCGGTGGAATATTTGGTTTCTGAGCCTGTTTTGAAGTATCTGGAAAGCAGTAATTTGTATCGAAAGTGAGTTTCTTTGATTTCAATAGACTTTATGAATAAGGTTGAGAAATTTTAAATCCGTTCAACCTTATTACCGTATAACAAAAGTTTCCTTGAATTTTCTCAAAGGGAATTTGAGGGATAAAAAGCGTTTGCGAAAACGCTTTTTATCCCTCAAGAACCCCGCGTTGCCGCAGGCAACGCGCACTATTTTTTATTGGAGGTCGAAAATTTGCAATTTTCTCCCTCCTGATAATTTAAAAAAACTTTTGTTACACGTTACTCATTCATAAAATCTAATAAAAAACAGGACGGAGTTGTAATCGGGATTAAATTTCATTTAAATAATCTTCTAAATCCCCTAAATTTTCCCCTCTCAAACCAATTAATTCGATAGCTATTTCTCCGTTTTTATCAACATCAATCAATAGGAAGTTATCCTTTTTCCCTACGCCCATTCCGGAGGCAATAAAAGAAACGTTTTCTTTTTTCAAATAACAAATCGCAGAACTATTCGGCACAGCACCGACATCTCCTGCAATTAACAGAACTTGATTTTTGACATTTTCAAATAAGGGCAAAACTTCCGATTGAAAGTTCAAATTTTCTGACATATTTTCAAAAGAATTGGGTTGACAAGTGCCCCATTTTTTATCTGATTGCCACCAAATCAACTGATGGCAAAACACAAAAATATGGCGGTAATTTTCAGCTTTACTCAATTCATTTTTCAAAAAATCTAATTGCTTACCTGCAATATTCCATTGGTCAATATTGGGATTTAAAACTATAAATAAATCACCACTTTGCTGAAAAGCATAATAGGATTCATGGACATATTTTTTAAATAATTGTTTGTTTTTTATATCATGATTTCCAGCAGCGATGTGAATTTTGATATTCAAAGGATTCAATTCCTTCCAGACGGTTTCCCAGGATTTTTCATTTGAAGAACGAACGATATCACCGGTCAATACGCCAAATTTTAGATTTTCGTGTTGTTGCAATTCTGAAAATTTGTCGGTGAACGCTGGATATAGCCCTTTATTTTTAGCCATTGGATTGCCATAAGTGTGTCCTGCTACAAAAAAGGAATAAGGTTTGGTTGCCGCCTTATCAGACTGACAACTTTGGAATAGTAGAAGAATCAATAAAAGTTTTAGGGTTGTTTGAAAACTAATGATATTCAGATTTGTCATAAAAGAGATTTAAAAATCAAAAAGTAAAGGTATCGTTCTTTTTTTATTCATAAAAACTAAACATGCTCTAAGTAGTAAGTCAACTTATCATAATTAGCTTGACTTACTACTAAGGTAATCGCCGACATTTGTGGTCGCAAATAATTTTTACCTTTGTCTTGTTTCAAAAGTAATATTATTGACAATTTCTACATTTTAGAATTAAAAATTTTCAGTAAAACAATAATCTAATTAGGCAAAGGTTTTAGTTTGTAGTGGAATATATAACACTGTAAAGTAAGTTTCTTTATATATTTAGAAAGGGATTTTAAGGGAGTAAAACGGTTTGCAAAAACCGTTTTGCTCCCTTAACACCTCACTCCCCCGCGCCGC
>CAYUNA010001053.1:0-1631 GCA_964445895.1 uncultured Saprospiraceae bacterium
GTATCCGCTACCCGCGCTTAATTCAACAGCATTGCCCTAAACCCCCAAAAGCGAGGCGGCTTTAGCCGCCGAGCAAAACGTAAAGAAAGTTTTTACATACTGTAATAAGCATAAAGTTGCGGTGTTCAAACCTCATCCATAAAATCTATTGTGGAAATGAATTTACTTCTCTTTGACACTCTTTTGAAGGCGGTCTCCGTTTGTTTCTATGCAAATTAGTAATTTTGCACTCGATTTTAAAAAATGCAGAAGATTTTAAAACTTTTGTGTTCTACGTTCACGAATACATCAAAAATTCATGTTAACAGCTATATCTCCAATCGACGGTCGTTATGCCGGAAAAACAAAAGAATTATCTGAATATTTTTCAGAATATGCGTTGATAAAGTACCGTGTTTTTGTAGAAATCCAGTATTTTCGGGCATTGTGTGAATTGCCGTTGCCACAATTGGCAGATTTTCCCAAAGAGAAATTGGATAAATTATCGGCTGTTGCTGCTGATTTTGATGTAAAAGACGCAGAAAAAATCAAGCTGACCGAACGCACGACCAATCACGATGTAAAGGCAGTTGAGTATTTTATTAAAGAGCAATTTGACCGATTGGAGGTGAGTGAATACAAGGAATTTGTACATTTTGGTTTGACTTCCCAAGATATTAATAATACTTCTGTTCCATTGTCGATTAAAGAGGCGATGGTGAATGTATTTTTACCCAATTTGATGGAGGTAACGGATGCGTTGGGGGAAATGAGTAACGATTGGGCACACATTCCAATGCTCGCCAAAACGCATGGGCAGCCAGCTTCACCAACGCGCTTGGGGAAAGAAATTCAGGTGTTTGTGGAGCGTTTACGGGTGCAGCTGGAGTTGTTGAAAAATATTCCGTTTTCGGCAAAATTTGGTGGCGCAACCGGAAATTTTAATGCTCATTACGTGACCTATAAAGACCGTGATTGGCACGGCTTCGGTAATGATTTTGTATCAGAATACTTGGGATTGCAGCGGTCACAGCATACGACACAAATTGAGCATTATGATAATTTGGCTGCGTTATTTCATGGGCTGAGCCGAATTAATACCATTTTGATTGATTTTTGTCGCGATATTTGGACGTATGTTTCTATGGAATATTTTCGTCAAAAAACGATAAAAGGAGAAATTGGTTCATCAGCGATGCCACACAAAGTAAACCCAATTGATTTTGAAAATGCGGAAGGAAATTTGGGGATAGCCAATGCGATTTTTGGACATTTAGCTGCGAAATTACCGATTTCGCGATTGCAACGTGATTTGACAGATAGTACGGTATTGAGAAACGTCGGTGTGCCGATTGGTCACTCTTTAATTGCGTTGAAATCTATTCAAAAAGGCTTAGGTAAGTTATTGCTCAATGAAGCCAAACTCAACGAAGATTTAGAGAAAAACTGGATGGTCGTTGCGGAAGCGATTCAAAACATTTTGCGTCGTGAAGGGTTTGATAAGCCTTATGAAGCTTTATTGAATTTGACCCGTGGAAAAGCTTCGGTAACGAAATCAGATATTCATGAATTTATTGATGGATTGGCGGTGACAGATGCGGTGAAGGAGGAGTTGAAGGGAATTTCACCGCAAAATTATGTTGGACGGTAGC
>CAYUNA010001054.1:0-1620 GCA_964445895.1 uncultured Saprospiraceae bacterium
AATGAGTTTAGAAACAACGTTTTTTACAAATGTGAAGGTTCTTTGGTGACACGACACGGTAATTATTGCACCATTGATGGCAATTATTTTATTGGCGATGAAAACAACAATGTAGGTGGTGTTCGCTTAATTAACACGGGGCATTGGGTCACGAATAATTACTTCTACAACCTCAAAGGAGAAGAATTTAGAAGCCCGCTCGCGGTGATGAATGGTATTCCAAAATCACCTTTGAATCGCTATAATCAGGTGACAGATGTAGTGGTGGCATACAATAGTTGGATTAACTGTAAGTCTCCCTGGCATTTTGGTGTGGGGACAAATATTAGTCAGGCAGATGTATTGCCTAAGTCTGAAATCAGGTCGGCAAGACCTGTGCGGACTGTGGTCGCTAACAATTTAATTTACAATGAAAATGGGGATAAAAAACCATTAGTTGCCCACGATAAAATTGATGGAATTACCTTCAAAAGTAATTTAATCAACAACAACGGGGAGGCATTTGACACGCTAAGTGGCTTAGCAGAAAGTAGCTTTGGTATTGATAAAGTAGCGGAAGGACTTTTTGTTCCAACAGGTTTGAAAGAGGTAGAACCTTATCAGGGTTTCGATTTTGAAGTCATTACCAACGATATTTTTGGTAACGACCGTTCGAAGGTGAATTCGATTGGTGCAATCTGTAAAACACCCGCAAACGTACCTGATATTTTAGATAAAAAAATATATGGCGCAAGTTGGTTTTCTAATGAAATTGCAGAAACAACACCTCAAACATTGACTGCGACGCCCAATGACCTTGCGGAAAAAATTGCAGCAGCTAAAAATGGTGACATTGTTGAATTGACGGCTGGTCTATATGAAATTTCCAATTCATTGGTTATCAATAAAAAAGTTACCATTCAATCTAAAGACGAAAACAATCAAGCACAACTTAAGTATGTAGGAGCAGCAAAAACGCCTGCTTTTGAACTCCATCCGAAAGGTGATTTGACCTTGCAAAAGGTAAAATTGATGGGTCAAAAAACACAATATGCTTTTTCCAACTTAAAGGAAAATATGTCAAGTTTGTACAATTTGACGGTTGCCAATGCTGAAATTAGTGACTTTGATTATGTTCTAAAAGCTTATAAACAAACCTTTGCGGATGATATTTCTTTTACCAATACGACTTTGAAAAATTGTCAAAACGGAATTGAATTATCGGAAGAAACGAACGACAAAGGAGATTATAACGCAGAATTTCTAACCGTCGATAATTGTCAGTTTGAAAACATCAAGAAGAATGTCATCGACTACTATCGCGGTGGATATGATGAATCAACAATTGGTGGTAATTTATTGGTGACAAACTCTACTTTCACAAATTGTGGGGCAGGAGAAGAGAATGGTATTTTGCTCAACACACGAGGAATTATCAATGTGAATATCGCAAAAAATACGTTTAAAAACAATTCAGTAAAGTTGGTTGCATTACTTTGGGGCGCAAAAAATAATACGCATTCGGATAACCAAATCGTCAACTCTGGAAAAATTGTGGTAGAAGAAAATTTGAAGTTGAAGTTGATGTATTAATTACTACTTAATACAGTGTGACAAAAGTTTTTTTAGTTTTAAGGAGGG
>CAYUNA010001055.1:0-1617 GCA_964445895.1 uncultured Saprospiraceae bacterium
CGTGCTTGATTACTTGGGTCTGAAGGAAAATCAACAGGGTGTGTTGCTTCACTCCATACAGCATCAAAAATTACTCGGTAACGAGCAGTTTCGTTAGGGTTGCAGATTTCTTGAGATTCACTTCTCTCAACATAAATTCCATTTGACAAATTAAAACAACCATCAAAATCTTCAATGTTATTCCCCATGGCCAATCCCTCTAAACCATCTTCATAAGAAAGGTGATAAACAAAGCAAAGACCAACACCTGCTGCATCAAAATTTGGAACAGTAAATGACGGTGGCAAACCTAAAATATAACCTCGGTCATCTGTAACGACCCACTGACTATTAGAACCTTCATTATCTGTTAAGGTAATGTCTCCCGCTTCAAGATTGTCAGCCTCACCATCTACACAAAACTGGAATGGTCCTCCAACAAGTGCACCTCCATTAACCGCACAATCGCTATCTGTATCAATTCTTTCAAATCACCAAGTACCCAAACTTGCCATTTGACCGTTAGCGAACAGTGGTCCATTCGTAATCGCATCAATACCTTCTAATGGAATAGTTGCATTATTTGGCGAAGCAAAAGTAACACCATCATCAGAACCTGAGTCATAAGGAGCAAATTGGATAATTTTGCTTTCTACCCATTCCCCATTTTCAAAAAAATTGATGTCTCGCATTGCCACAAACCAATCTGGACTTGGTGCAATCATCGAAACTAAACTTACATAAGAATGGGATTCTGAAACTTGAAATGTTGTTGTTATCGTATCAGGAGATGGGTTTACACGGGTAGCAGCATTGATTCGATATTCTGCATTTCCTGAGGCAATTATAGCATCAATTTCATCATTCATTGGGTCTCTCGAACCTGTTTGTGATACATTGATAAGACCTTGTGTAGCTATGTCCCCCGTTTCAAATAAGGTAACATCTTGGTTATGTGTCATTCCAACGACTGGCGACCAGCGAGCATCAAAAGGAAATTCATAAGGATGAGTCGTTCGACTCCATGCTGCATCAAACGTGAGGCGATACATCGCGGTGGTTTCTTGAGCTAAAAGAGACTGATTTAAAAATAATAGGGTAAAGAACAGGAAAAATAAATTCACCTTTTTCATAATATTTGTTTTGGCGACAACTCATAGTTTCTACTTCGTTTATAACATGGCTTATCCAGCTTTCCCTGTGCACGGAGAAAGAAAAATCGTTCTGTAAGTCGGTCTAAAAATTTACTTAGTTTTAGTTAGAATAAATTCAATGTACTTACGAGGTCATAAAACAGTGTTTGTCAAATTAATTAATAATGTTGTTTTTGTTTTTGTAAAAATGGAATAAAATTTATAGTTGAAATTTTATCTCACAGAACCTTTATTTAAATTCTGGTGCAAATATATCGGCAGTTATTCCCTATTTCATGGCGGAGTTATTACAAAAGTATCACAAGCGGTATTATTGTGTCCCAACGAGGACTTAAGTGACGTATAGTAAATTCATTTGATCGGTTTTAAAGATGCTCTCGGATTCCTCAGGACATTCTTTTTTCGCTATTTTACTTTTAAGGAATGACTCAAAATCTTAGCTCTAAAACTTTATAAATAATTATGTCTGTTAAATACCTATATA
>CAYUNA010001056.1:0-1614 GCA_964445895.1 uncultured Saprospiraceae bacterium
TTGCTTGGATTTTCCTGCTCCGCAGCTGATAATATTTTTTATGAGAAAACCCTTGCTGGTATAATAAGTACCTCGTAATAATTAAAAAAGGTCTGAAGATTACTCCTCAGACCTTTATTTTTTTTTCGAAAACTCTTTGGCTTACGCGTAGTGAGATTCTTTACCGAAGTGTTTCACCAACAAATAGTAAAAAATTGCACGGTACTTGTTACGGTTACTTTTCCCCATTTTCTCAACTGTAGCATTGATTGCTTCGTCTAATTCAGCACTGTCAGCCATGCCCAATTTTTTGATAAGGAAGTTATTTTTCACACGGTCAAGCTCTTCTTGATCAGAACCCGAAACTTTTGATGCGTCCAAGTTGTAAATTGAAGGACCACAACCTTTGGTTACTTTTGTCAATAAAGCCTCATCATACTCCATGCCCATTTTGGTCATTTCGCTTTTGTAAAGGTCTACTGCTTCTTGAAATTTACTCATAGTTAATATGAATTTTGTAGATTACGTGATTTGTAATCTAAGTTAGTGAAAAATTGAGTTATTTCTAATTTTATAGCCCAGGAAAATTCAGACAGGTAACAATTTAAAAAAAGATATAAAGTTGTTATGTTTCAAAATTTACTCATAGTCTATATTTTAATGATGGAGAATCAATTTGAGCCAAAGGTATAAAAAATCAGCAAAAACCAGTAAATTTCACCACCATTTATTGTTATCTTATTTTTTATTATTAAAAAAACCAAAATTCATCTGGATTGTAGCCTTCTATTTTGCAAATAAAAACGAACGCTCCGTCGATAATTCATCATTAAATATGTAGCCCATAATGTTCAGTCCTTTTAAATCTTCGGGATTGGTAATTCTGTTTTTGATGATTTCTCGCGACATAATACCCCGCGCTTTTTTGGCATTAAAGGCAATTACTTTTAGCTTACCATCGCGGTCTTCTTTGAAGTCAATTTTGTATAAATCACCTTTTAATTTCTTAGTATCCACTGATTTGAAATACTCATTGGATGCCAAATTAATAATCGCCGTACCGCCAGATTCTGCCACATCATCGTTGATTAATTTTGTGATTTTATCGCCCCAAAACTCATATAAATTCTTGTTTTTACCATTTTCCAACCGCGTCCCCATTTCTAAACGATACGCCTGCATCAAATCCAATGGTTTCAACAAACCATACAATCCAGATAAAATTCGCAAATGTTTCTGTGCAAAATCCAAATCTGCTGCCGAAAAATCATCTACTGCCAAGCCCGTATAAACATCACCTTTGAATGCTAATAAAGACTGTTTCGCATTGTCTCGATTAAACGGTGTTGCAAATTCGTGAAAGCGACCAACGTTGAGTTCCGCAATTTTATCGCTGACGTGCATCAGTTTTTTAATATCTGCTGCCGACTTCTTTTTAAGTACCTTGACTAATTTGGAACTATCTGCCAACAAGCGTGGATTGGTGTGCTTTTCAAAATCTGTTGAGCTAAAATCTAAGGTTTTTGCTGGAGACAATAAAGTTATCATGTGTTTTCTATTTTTTTATTAGACTGTAAGTGCCGCGAATTAAATAAATTACATTCCCTATAAAATCTATTGCAAATGTATTGATTT
>CAYUNA010001057.1:0-1614 GCA_964445895.1 uncultured Saprospiraceae bacterium
AAAAAAATATGCCTAATGAAAAAACAATGCTGCTTCATTCTTCTAATCTTACCAATCTTTTTCTCCTGCCGTTCTGAAAAAATAGATGTTTCAGACCCTAATAATATTACCCTAACCAATTTGCCACACAATCCGACGGACTACGAACCAAATCAGGGCGAATTTTTTGACCCAATGCCGATTCCAGCAGATAATCCAATGACTGAAGAAGGTGTGGAATTGGGACGATACCTATTTTATGATACTATTTTATCGCAAGATGGTCAAACCACATGTGCAACCTGCCATCAATTAGAAAATAATTTCTCTAATCAAATTGCTTTTTCAACTGGCGGAAATGGTCAACTAAATACGCGTAGTACGATGACATTGGCGAATGTTGGCTATGTAACCACGGATTATTTTTGGGATGGGCGCGCTACCACTCTGGAAGCAGCGACGCTTTCAGAATTGACTGACCCGAATGCGATAAATGGGAGGGCTACCGATTTTTTAAATAAAATTAGAAGCAATACAGATTATCGAAAACGCTTTCGGGCTGCTTTTCCAATAGAAAATACCAGCGAGATTGATGGAAATTTGGTCGCTAAAGCCTTAGCGCAATTTCAACGGACTTTTGTTACTGCCAATTCTCGCCTCGACCGTGCGCAGAGCAACAACAATGGTGGATTTGAATTAACAGATTTGGAAGTTGATGGATATTTTCTTTTTTTTAGAGAACAAAACTTCACGTTACATCCAGGGTGTAGTCATTGTCATGGACCAACTTATTTTCAAGGAGAGGGCTATTTTAATAATGGATTGACAGCAGCTGATGATTTAAATGATTTCCCGGATTTAGGACGGGGTGAAGTCACTGGAGTGTTGTCGGATAATGGAAAATTTCGAGCTCCTACTTTGCGCAATATCGAAATGACCGCTCCATATATGCACGATGGTCGTTTTGAAACCTTGGAAGAAGTTTTAAATCATTATCAAACGGGAGGACATTTTGCAGAAAATTTGGATCAGGAAATTACAGGTTTTCCATTGACTGATTACGAAAAAGAGTCTCTTTTAGCTTTTTTAAAATCACTCACAGACTCCGATTTTTTAGACAATTCAGAATTAAAAACCCCTTTTTAAAAGTTTTTTTACTTTTTTTTTAATAAAATTCTTCTAAAAATTAGTCGATAATTCTCACAATTTCGTTTTTAGTTGTTTTTGTAAAAAACTGGTTATTAGTTGTTTGCGCTATTTTTAAGGTGTTTTTTATAAAATAAAAATCTCACAATATCCTATTTTTGTATTTGAAATAGGCTTGACATGCTCGTATCTTTGTATTGTCAAACGGATTATGACAGTCGATTAATCGAAATCGACACTCAATTTTGGATATGTTCATGGGATTATATATTTGTTGATAGAAAGTGGTAAAAAATTACCACTTTCTATTACAACTTTGAAAAGTGAAAATTGACCGTTTGAAAAAGTAAATTAAAGGTTCTGAATCTAAATTTACTTGCGCAATTGCGCCACCAACTTGTATATGTTCATGGGATTATAATTTGTTAATAGTAGGTCGTATCAATATGTTTGATACGGCTTGCTTTTTTTTTGGCCTGTTTGTAATTA
>CAYUNA010001058.1:0-1605 GCA_964445895.1 uncultured Saprospiraceae bacterium
GCAACGCGCACTATTTTTTATTGGAGGTCGAAAATTTGCAATTTTCTCTCTCCTGGTAATCTAAATAAACTTTTGAAACACGGTACTAAGTACAGTGTGTAAAAACTTTCTTTACGTTTTGCTCAGCGGCTAAAGCCGCCTCGCTTTTGGGGTTTTAGGGGCGAAATTGATTGAGTTTTCCGACGGAAAACTCAATCAATCTCGCCCCTAACCTACCCTCGAAAAATGGCTTTAGCCATTTTTCGAAAATACAAAATAACTTTTTACTTCGCGTTCCTAATATAAAAAAGGTGCAAATAAGACACCAAAAATGTACAAGTACTTACTCACTATCTCGGTACTTCAATTTTCTTCAAAATACTCTCAATGACCTCTTTAGATTCTACTCCTTCCATTTCTCTTTCTGGTGTCAAGATTACTCGATGATTCAGTACAGGATAAGCCGCATATTGAATGTCATCAGGTGTGACAAAATCGCGACCATTCATTGCAGCAATTGCCTTACTTGCTTTCATAATCGACAACGATGCACGTGGAGAAGCTCCCAAAAATAAGTCTCCATTACTACGCGTATCGTGGATGATTCGGGCGATATAATCCAGCAATTCATCTCGAATAACCACTTGTTCCACTAAAGCACGACATTCCTTGATACCTTCTGCCGAAAATACCGGTTTAACCTCTTCCGTCACTTCTTTTTCAAAATCACTTTTGAATCTCCGAAGGATTGCTTTCTCCTCTTCCAAAGTCGGATATTCGATATTTATTTTAAAAATAAAACGGTCTAACTGTGCCTCAGGCAATTTGTAAGTTCCTTCTTGTTCAATCGGATTTTGGGTTCCCATTACGAAAAACGGTTGCGACATGGGATACGTCTCTCCATCAACGGTCACTTGATACTCTTCCATTACTTCAAACAAAGCCGCTTGTGTTTTTGCAGGCGCACGGTTGATTTCGTCAATAAGAATAAGGTTGGAAAAAACAGGACCTTCACTAAAGGTAAATTCCGCCGTTTTCATATTATAAACCGTCGTTCCCACCACATCACTCGGCATCAAATCAGGTGTAAATTGAATCCGAGAAAAGCCAACATCTAAAGTTTGCGCCAACAATTTTGCCGTCAATGTCTTCGCAATTCCTGGCACGCCTTCAATTAGCACATGCCCATTGGTAAAAATAGCGACAAGCAACAAATCCATTAGTTCTTCTTGCCCAATAATAACCTTCCGTAGTTCCATTTTGACGCGTTCGGCAGCAGAAGTCACTTTTGTTAAATCCAGGCGATTGCGTCCCCAAACCGAGTCCTCAACTGGTAACTTTTGCGGCGGCACAAGTTCTGTTTCTGCAGGTTGTGATGGTTCTTTCTCCTCTGATTGGGTCAAGTCTATTTCATTCATTTTTCGAATGATGTCTTCAGGATTTTGCGGGTCTTGGTTTTTATTAAATTCTTCCATATCAAAATTTTTGAATGACGAATTTTAAATGATGTAGGATGAATTTGTAACATTCATCATTTTTCATTCAACACTTGTCATTGATCTAAGGCGTTAAGTACAGTGTGTAAAAACTTTCTTTACGTTTTGCTCTGCGGCTAAAGCCGCCTCG
>CAYUNA010001059.1:0-1604 GCA_964445895.1 uncultured Saprospiraceae bacterium
TATAAAAAAGAAAAAACTATTTTTCATTTTAACTATTTTTTTTGTAATTATTTCTGAAATCAAATGAGTGGTTGTTTAATCAAGCTTAACTGTTTGATTAATAGGTTTTTATAATGATAGAAGGTGGTTTTACTTTACTGTTTTTTATCTAAAAGCTGCCTCGAAGGTACACCCAAAACGAACTTCTCAAAATTATTTATAAAAAAATGTGACTCATCGATTTATTTTTCGTCTGAATAAATGAGTGAAAAAATTGGTCTTTTGAACCGAAGAGGGGGAATATCCACCTCTTTGGTTTTTTTTGTTTAAGTACCTACCATCAACGACTTCACGAAATAAAACCACTCAATAATAAGAATTTTTCTTACTTTTGCTCGAATTCATTCATTTTTAAATTAAAATTATATTTTTCTATGGGATTATTTTCATTCCTCAAGAAAGCTGGTGCATCATTAATGGGTGGCAGCAAAAAACCAGTTACTGCAGATTCTCCAGAACCAGCAGACACAGGTATTTCAAATGAACAAAAAGAGACTTTATTGAAAGGAATCGTGGCAAGTCACGGTTTGGATATCAACAATATGTCTTTGGACGTGGACGGTGATAAAGTAACTGTTTATGGTGAAGTACCTACGCAAGATGAGCGTGAAAAAGTTATTTTGGCTTTAGGTAATGTTTCAGGTATTGCAACGGTTGATGACCGAACATCTATCGTCGCACCTCCGCCACCACCATCTGTTTTTCATACTGTTGTAAAAGGCGATACATTGGGCAAAATTGCTAAAAAATATTATGGTAATGCAATGCGCTACCCAGAGATTTTTGAAGCAAACAAGCCAATGTTGACAGATCCAGATAGAATTTATCCTGGTCAATCATTGCGTATTCCAAATGCGAATGCGTAATTGATTATAGCATAAAAAAAAGCCTGATAACATTGGTTGTCAGGCTTTTTTTTTGAAAAAATATAGGTTATTTTACAGTGTATTGAATACCTTCAGTATGCACACATCCCAACCTGGTCATTACTTTGATGCTTTTACAAACACAATTTATCCTAATCTCAACTTGGCAATATTACTCAAATCCAACTCCTTCGGCACAAACAGCGAGGCATCTCCACCGCCCTTAATAATCTCTCTCACAATCGTCGAACTAATATGAGAAAAGGCTGGTTGACTAATAAAAAATACGGTTTCCAAGCCATCTCCGACGATATTATTTAGCTGAGAAATCGTTTTTTCATAATCAAAGTCAGAACTATTCCGCAATCCTCGAATTAGGTACTTTGCTCCGATTTTTTTACAATAATTAGCGGTTAAATTTTCAAAATGTCCAACTTCAACTTTTGGTTCATGTTCAAAAACCTTTTCTAACCATTCTAATCTTTTCTTTTCTGAAAATAAATATTTTTTCTGTGTATTGATACCCAAAGCGACGACGACTTTGTCAAATAATGGGAGGGCACGGCGGACTAAATCAACGTGTCCAACAGTAATTGGGTCAAAAGAACCAGGGAAAACGGCAATTTTCATATTGTGGTGGATTGTATAGGAACGCGAAATAAATAAATTGACATTCTTGAGAGAGAAAGTTTGGTCTTA
>CAYUNA010001060.1:0-1600 GCA_964445895.1 uncultured Saprospiraceae bacterium
TCCTGATGATTTGAATTTAAGTCAGTTACTTAAGAATCGAAGCAGTAGTTTATTCATTTCCTACTCTCTTAAAAAAAAGAAGATTTGAAAAAATACTGCTTTTTACACGTTCTGATAAAGGCTTTATTTTAAATTTGCGCCGAATTTTGGATTTTAATTAAATAAACAACATGAATTTTATAGAAGAACTCAAGTGGCGAGGCATGTACTACCAATCAACGGACGAAGCAGGCGTTGAGGAACATCTTTCAGAAGGGATGCGTACAGGGTATATTGGCTTTGACCCAACAGCCCCCGCGTTAACCATTGGGAATTTTGTGCAGATTATGATTTTAAAATTGTTTCAATTATCTGGGCACAAACCGATTGTATTGATGGGTGGCGCGACTGGGCGAATTGGTGATCCTTCTGGAAAAGATAAGGAACGAGAATTAAAATCAGCTAACGAATTAGATGCTAATTTAGCAGCACAACAAGCCAATTTCTATAAGTTTTTGGACTTTGAAGGGAAAAATGCAGCAGAATTTCGGAATAATTTCGATTTTTATAAAGACATGAATGCATTGGATTTTTTACGTTTGGGTAAAAATATCACCATTAATTATATGTCTTCTAAAACGAGTGTGCAGAAGCGAATTGAAACGGGGCTATCGTTTACAGAATTTAGTTACCAAATTGTACAAGGCTACGATTTTCAATACTTGTATGAAAATGACGGCGTGACCCTACAAATGGGCGGTTCTGACCAGTGGGGAAACATCACGACGGGCACTCATTTTATTGGAAAAAATACCGATGGCAAAGCTTACGCGGTGACTACGCCGTTGTTGACAAAAGCAGACGGTAGTAAGTTTGGAAAATCAGAAAAAGGGAATATTTGGTTGGATGCAAAATTGACTTCGCCCTACAAATTTTACCAATTTTGGATAAATGCCGCGGATGCAGATATTAAAACATTCAATCGATACTTTACCTTAAAACCTCGGGAAGTAACAGAGGCGATGGAAGCTGATTTTGATAACAATCCCAATGTTTTAAAACAATCTTTAGGGGAAGAGTTAACCATTCGCGTGCATGGTCAGGCAGCTTATGAGGCAGTATTGAAAGTTTCAGAATTGCTCTTTAATAAAAAAGCAAATAAGGAAACTTTACTGTCTTTAGCAGCGGAAGACCTGGCAGTAGTTGGAGAAGAAATCCCTTCTTTTACTGTTGCTAAAAGTGCCTTAGAAGCTGGTGTTTCGGTGATTGATTTGATTGCAGAACATACCAAAATTGTGACCTCCAAAGGAGATGGTCGACGAGCGATTAAAGGTAATGCAATTGCGGTCAACAAAGATAAAATCAGTAATCACGAGACTATTATCAACCAGGAAAATCTCCTTCACGGAAAATATTTGATGGTAGAAAATGGTAAGAAGAATAAATTTATGATTGTGGCGGAATAGAGGGTAATTTCTCCGCATTTTTGGGTCTCGGCCTGCCGTAGTTGATTGGTGGATAAAAATTAAATCACTGATGTTACGCACTTTGTATATTTCGTGGCGAAAATCTTTAGCTCATTGTCTAATATCCGAACCGCCACGAGGGGATTCTCAAGGGG
>CAYUNA010001061.1:0-1596 GCA_964445895.1 uncultured Saprospiraceae bacterium
GCGAGGTGGCATGCTGTTTCATATTTAAATTCTACTAACTTGTTTCACACTCAAATCAAAACGAACATGGAATCCACAACACCACGCCCACCACTCGGGCAATTAATCATCTACGCGTTGGGGCAATTTGGCTGGGCATTGGCAAGTTTTAGTGCCATCAATTTGCTGCTTTACTTTTACATGCCGCCTGAAGATGGACAAGCTGCGGTTTTTCCGCCGTACATTTTTCAGGGCGCAATTCTGGGCATTGCAACGGTAATTGGATTGATTAATTTTGGTGGAAGATTGTTTGATGGCGTAACCGACCCGCTGATTGCCAATTGGTCGGATAAGGCGACTTCTTCTTTTGGCAAACGACGAAAATTTATGGCAATTGCTGCTGTTCCGGTCGCGCTTTTTTCCTTTCTGGTTTTCTATCCGCTGACTGATGGCGTGAGTACCTTGAATATCATTTGGTTAGCAGGAACGATTTTCGCGTTTTACTTTTTTCTTACGCTTTACGTCGTGCCTTACACCGCGTTGATTAGTGAATTGGGGCATCATCCCAAAGACAGGATGCTGATTAGTACACTTCTCTCTGTAGCTTTTGCGCTGGCCTTAGTGGTTGGCAACGGCGCATATGCCATTCCAGAATTATTACCTGTAACCTATTCACCGACAGAAGCATTACAGGCAACAGTAGGTATTTTCGCTGCTGTTTCCCTGATTTTTCTATTGATTCCGGTCTTCTTTTTAAACGAAAATAAATATTGTTACCAAAAAAGCACCACTTTCGAAGTCTTCAAGTCTATTAAATCGGTCTTTCAAAATGTTTCTTTTCGGTATTTTTTATGGTCAGATTTAACGTATTGGATAGCGTTGACATTTATTCAATTAGGGGTAAGTTTTTATGTAGTTTCTTTATTTGGTTTAGAAAAATCAATGGGAACGCTATTTGCCACCCTCGGCTTTGGCATAAGTTTTTTGCTGTATATCCCTATCAATTTATTGGTCAAAAAATATGGTAAAAAAACGATTTTGTCTACTGCCTTTTGGTCATTCGCATTGACCTTTTTGTTGACCTTTTTAACGCCTTACCTGCCCATTGAAAAAATGACCTTGTTTTACCTGATTGCTATTTTGTCAGGCTATCCGTTGGCTTGTTTTGGTATTATTCCCAATGTAATTATCGCGGATGTCGTGTACGCTCATGAGCAAAAAACGGGGACGCAGCAAGCTGGGATGTTTTATGGTGTCCGTAATTTTATGATGAAAATGGGGATTTCATTAGCCAACTTAATTTTTCCCTCTTTGTTGTTATTAGGAAAAAGTTCCGACAATTCTATGGGCGTACAGGCGACGGCGATGGCAGCGGTTGTGTTTTGTTTATTGGGTTGGGGATTTTTTAGGAAATATCAGGAAGAGGATTAAAGTCATAAAAATCCAGTTCTTGCTACGTCTGAGAGAATTCCGTGGTGCGGACGAACAAGTGATAGCCAAAGAATAAATAATATGACATTTGATATAACAACAATTTCCAAGTCCAAATACTTTGGTCAACCAATTTTTAAATTCAAACAAAAAAGCAGCATAATTTATACTAAAAACGCCTTTTAG
>CAYUNA010001062.1:0-1595 GCA_964445895.1 uncultured Saprospiraceae bacterium
CAGTTATTTAACCCAAAATGCCTTGTATGTTTCTAATCGTCAAATTATTGCTCAGTCGTAAATTTAATTACTTTTTGGATATAAAACAGTTTTCTGGATTTTTTTATCAAATTTTATTGGTCAAATGATTGATTTACAGTTTTTTATATAATTGAAAGTTAAAATGTTTATTGTTTTTGAAATAAGAAATGGCAATCAGAATGCCAAATATGACTTGTTTCAAAATATTATTGCCGAAAAGTCCGTTTCATACTAGTAAAAATAAATTTACCTTTGCGGCAAATCGTAGCTATACACTTTAGTGCGTAGGCAAATAATAATAATTAATTAATCATCAACGTCACGCTTCTAAAGTAGCGGACTACTATTGATTTCAATTTATACTTTGATTAATTTTATTAGAAATTCAATTAATGAAATATTTACTACTTTTAATAATCAGTATCGGATTCACGTTTTCGGCGCAAGCCCAAGACCGTTTGTTTAGTCAAACATATTCTGCACCGTTGACACTCAACCCCGCATTGACGGGAGCGTTCGATGGCAAATTTCGGGTGTCTGGTATTTATCGCAATCAATGGAATGGTATTTTAGATAGACCTTATCAGACGTATTCAACAGCGTTGGATTTCAAATTTGGTTTGGGAGAAGGATACAAAAAGAAAGATTTAGTTGGTGCAGGCATCATGTTCTTTACGGATAAAGTCGGAGAATTAGATTTTAGTACAACCAATATTGCGGTATCGGGCGCATTTCATAAAGCACTTGATAGAAACAGTCAGCAATATTTATCGGCAGGTTTTCAAATGGGAATCGTGCAACGAAATATCAATTACGGTAGTATCACTTTTCAAGACCAATTCAACGGTTTGACTGGTTTTAACGACCCAACGGCAGAGGATTTACCCGAAAACAATTTTGCTTTTGGAGATGCATCTGTCGGTATCAATTATGCATATACACCTGCTGCCCGTACGTCGTTGTTTGTTGGAGTGGGGGTGCATCATTTCTTGACACCTTCGGTCAGTTTTTACGATAGAAATGACGAGTTGGGATTTTTTGATGAAGACCCATTAGACATAAAATATACTGTACAAGTTAGTGGTTCATTGCCATTAGGGCAGCATTTGTCGATACTGCCGCGCTTTATCGGGGCGTATCAGGGCGCACATTTGAAAGTGGATGCAGGAACGAATTTTCGGATTGGTATTGGTGAATTGCAAAAAATTGCCCTACACATCGGTGGCTATGCACGAATGGTGGCCAATGAAACTGACGTGATGGGTTCTGCTGACGTAACGCCAGACCCATTTAGTGTGCCTACCGCCGTGGCGTTGTTGGGGATTGAATATAGTAATGTCTTATTTGGTTTCAGCTATGATATTAATATTCAGGATGTTAGCTTAGGGCAAAATGCGTTTGAAATTTCGGTGGCTTATTTGGGAGAGTATGAGGATGATTTGTTGTTGTGTCCGAAGTTTTAAAAAAAATCATTTGAGTGTTTGCCAAAAGAACCAAGTAAATTATTTTTTGCGCCGCATTTAATACCGTGTAACAAAAGTTTCTTTGCATTTAAAACAAGAGGAGTTTGAGGA
>CAYUNA010001063.1:0-1593 GCA_964445895.1 uncultured Saprospiraceae bacterium
TTTTTTAATCCTCCAATTCTACCTCAATCCGATTCCTTACCCGCTTAATTTTCTTTTCCAATCGACTAAAAAACCAATTTCTATCCTTAGCTGAATGCGTACTAATCGAACTCGATTGACTAATGATGCGCTCCATCCATTCTTCGGTATAATTGCAGAGTTTTTCATCCATCGACCTAAAGAAGTTTGGGTTGCAAAACGTGGCGACCAAATACCTGCCGACACTCGAATTGACCAGCATCATATTATTGGTACTCACCAGTTCGTTGTGGTATAAGTTGAAGTCTGCGCTGCCTTCGTGAGGCGTGGAATTGACAAAATGTTTTTCACCGTTTTCTGCCATTGTCTTCATGTGCTGCACCAGTTGAAGTAGCTTTTCGCAAAGGAGCAATCCATCCGTCGGATTTTGAAAACGGTCTACGGTAGCGACGTACTCGATTTGATTTAGGGTATTGTCTACGATACCGAGACTCCACAGTTCAGTCGTCGGGATGCGATTGTATAAATCAATGCTTTTTTCACACATTTCCCGCACGGGATGCGGCATTAGGTCGAACGAAAATTGTTGGTCTTTTAAATAATCAAAACCCCAGGAAGTGACCCCCCAAACATAAAATTTAAAGCAAATTAACTCTGGGAAATACATATAATGAAAAACGGGAATTTCGTGGGAAGCGTAGTAAAAATGAGCGTTAGGTAGTTCGTTGAGTTGCTTGATTTGAGCATAAATATTGGATACAAATTCGTAAAAATTTTGAGCAGGCTGTTCAAAAGCATTAAACGAAACCATCACTTCATCTGAGTGTCCAAAGGTCAATTTATCAAGGGAAATTTTATAAGTTTTTGCCAGTAATTCTAACTCATTTGGCGTCAAGAAAGTATCCCCCCGAAATCGTCTATACACCGCATCTTTCCCAACCGATAGCAATTCTTCGAGTGCTTCGACGGCTAAGGCTTTGCGGTCATATTTTTCTAAAATTTTTTCAAAAAGACGGGTTTGGATGTTGGCGAACATAATGTGGTGATTGAAAAGGTCTTTAGAATTGTTTAAAGAGTAACTTGACTTATCAGGAGGGAGAAAATTGCAAATTTTTGACCTCCAATAAAAAATAGTGCGCTTTGCCGCAGGCAAAGCGAGTGTTTTTTTTGAAGTTCGAAAATCTTGCGATTTTCTCACTTCCCATTATTCAAAGAAACTTACTTTACACAGTATTTATAATCATTGATTTTTATTAAGGGAAGGGTTGAGTTAAGTATTATTTGAGGTCTAATCAAGCATATTTTTCAAAAATCAAATCAATCGCTTTCGCTAATTTACGGTCTTTTTCGGTAACGGTATTGCCTTCGTCGTGTGTGGTCAATTCAAAGGAGACTTGATTGTAAACATTTGACCAATTTGGATGATGATTTTGTTTTTCTGCTGCAAAGGCCACTTCGGTCATAAAAGCAAAAGCTGTTGTGAAATTTTCAAATTTAAAAGTCGCTTGCAAAGAGTTATTTTTATCTGTCCACATGATTTGAAACGTGTTAAGGTGTATGGTATTAAAGTGTACTGTATTAAGGTGTTAATGTTTTTCACAAAGTGAATATTAA
>CAYUNA010001064.1:0-1590 GCA_964445895.1 uncultured Saprospiraceae bacterium
AAGTAATGCTACCTTCTTTTTTATCAAATTTTACAAAACCAGTACCTTTATAATGGTGTGCATCTTCACTCGCTTGGGCAGCTCCTGAAAGTATCGCATCTTCTGCCGAGATATTAATTCCTCTGCCAATCCACATATCTTTAGAGTGCTCATCTCCCCAAAATAATCCTTCGTTTTTTCCAAAGGTTTCGCTCATCGTTAAAACCACTTTTTCGTTTTTTTTTATCACGGCTTTAACTGTTGTTCCATCATTAACTTCAAAAGGAGCGGTATAAGCTATTCCGTTGGTTTCAGGATTTTCGCCATTAATGGTGTAGTGAATTTCTAAATCAGAAAAATTGGTTACTCCCAAAATTCCCAGCTGTTTTGCGTCAATGGTAATTTTATTAGAAAGGTATAAGGCTTTGTCGCCCAATATCGCCCCCGTAATAATTGACGCATTTTGAGCCTTTTCTTTTTCTTCTATGAATAATCTATTCTTTCCAAAAAACAGACTTCTAAAATCCGCCTTTGTTCTACTTGTCGGGTCAATAGGGTTTCCATTTTCAAGAGACATTTTTTCAATATCTCCATGAAGCTTGTAATACACTTTATTTTCTGCGTATGGGAATAGATTATCGTCTTCATCAAGTCCTTCTGAGGAAATAATGTAACAAGAAGCAAATCCAGATTCTGCGTCTAATTTCTGTAGGTTGGTCTGTAATTTTGACGGTTGTTTAGCGGTGTGAAAGAAAGTTCTTTTTACTTCTTTTCCATTTTTATAAGCGACTGCTTCTAAGGTTCCATCTTGATAGGGAACCATCCATTCGCATTGCATTTCGTTCCAAACTTTGCCAGGTTTGTCTTTTCCTAAAGATTTTCCATTTAAAAATAATTCCACTTCATCCGCATTGGAATAAACCCAAACGGGAATGACCGTCCCTTTTTCCATTCTCGGATGTGTCCAGTGGGGTAAAATATGTACCATTGGTTTTTTAGTCCATTGGCTTTGGTAGAAATAAAATAAATCCTTTTTAAACCCAGCTACATCTAAAGCACCACCCATAAATAAATTGAAAGGTAAACCGCCGTGCGCCAAACCCGCTTCTCCGTAATAATCAAAACCTGTCCACCGAAAATGTCCGCTATGCCACGGATTATCACGCATGACTTCCCAATATTTTCTGGCAGAAACTCTGACGGTGGCATTGTCATAAGAAGAATTGAAACTCTGTTTTCTGTTTTTCCAATCTTTTGGATTGATGCCTTCGTAGAAGAAAATTTCTTTCTCCGTTAAATTTGGCAAAGGGTAGGTGTACGGCAATTCGTTATCTCTCCACCAAGTTTGGGTTCTGTAATATCCGCGCGTTTGCCAAGTATGGGGTGCTTCGGTAGAAATAAACGGTTTGTCAAATTTGGCGTTGTCAATAAATTTTTTCGTTTCCGAGCCCCCGTTGACGCCTTCAATATCCATGTATTCGGGATTGCCTGCGCCTGAAGTAAATAATCTTGTTGGGTCTAATTTTTTTCCAAATTGCACCAATGCCTGAGCAATATCATCATGCGTTTCATTTCCCAAACTCCAAACAAAAATGCTTACGTGGTTTCTAT
>CAYUNA010001065.1:0-1587 GCA_964445895.1 uncultured Saprospiraceae bacterium
AGTTTTTCTACTTGCTGACAACCATGCATTCAGGAACTTGACTTCGAATCAAACACGCTCTAAACCCAAATGTAATAAAAAGACTTTTCGAGAGGAACTTTTTATTGATTTAAAGTGTAAAATACAGACAAAGAACACAATTATGAAAAATCACCAATTTAGTAAATACATCAGCCTTATTCTTCGTCACAAACCCGAAGTACTTGGTATTACACTTGAGGCTACAGGTTGGGCAAATGTCAACGAAATGCTTCGAAAGATGCAAGAAAAAGGGATGAATGTTGACTTGGCTCAACTCAAAGAGGTCGTTGCCAAAGATAATAAACAACGCTATGCTTTCAATGCTGACCAAACCAAAATCCGGGCAAATCAAGGACATTCTATTGCAGTAGATTTAGGATTTGAGCCACAAACGCCACCTGAGTTTTTATATCACGGTACGGCAACTCGTTTTTTAGCATCTATTCAAAAGACGGGTTTAGAAAGTCGAAGTCGGCAGTATGTTCATCTATCAGATAATTTGGAAACAGCGCAAAAAGTCGGGCGGCGGCACGGGAAGCCAGTTATTTTAATAGTGAAAGCAAAAGAATTACATGAGCGAGGGCAACATTTTTTTCTATCTGAAAATGGAGTTTGGTTAACGGAAAAAGTAGTTGTTGAATTTATCAAATTTCCATAAATCAAAGCAGTTTGAAATATTTTGATTGAAACAATATGTTTTTATTTAAAAATGTCCTACCTTGCATTTTTAAAATAAAAAAATGTCAACAAGTCCTTCAAACATGCAATATTTCACCAAAGAATTTCTTCAGTTTTTTAAAGAATTAGAACAAAACAACAACCGGGATTGGTTTAATGAAAATAAAAAAACGTTCAAAGAACTGGTCGAAAAGCCCTGGGTAAATTTTGTGGAAGCAGTGATTGACCAAGTATCGGCGATTGACCCGACGATAAAAATGACGGCGAAGGAAGGTGTATTTAGGATTTATAAAGACACCCGCTTTTCAAAAGACAAAACGCCATATAAAACACAAATGTCTGCCGTCATAGCAGAAGGAGGACGCAAGGGCAAAAAAGCAGGAGGTATTTACCTGGAAGCGAGCGCAGATTCTTTTAAAATCTATAGTGGGTTTTATATGCCGGATAGAAAAGACTTGCAGAAAGTTAGGGAAGCGATAGTATCAGATTTGGCGGGTTTTGCAGAAATATTAGCAGCTGCAGATTTTAAAGAAAAGTTTGGAGAGATGCAAGGGGAAAAGAATAAGCGCATTCCCAAAGAATTCAAAGAAGACGCGCAAAGGCAGCCACTCATTTTTAATAAATCCTTTTATGTTTTCAATGAATTGCCTGCCAAAATCTTGTTACAAGAGAATCTTTTAGATATTGTAACAACGCATTTTCAAATAGCAAAGCCGTTGAGTGACTTCTTTTTAAAAGCAATAAAAGGGTAAGTAAGTTCCTTTCCATTTTTAGAAAGGGATTTTAAGGGGCAGAAACGAGTTTGTACAAACTCGTTTCTGCCCCTTAAACCCCGAAAGCGAGGCGGTTTTAGCCGCCGAGCAAAACGTAAAGAAAGTTTTTACACAC
>CAYUNA010001066.1:0-1586 GCA_964445895.1 uncultured Saprospiraceae bacterium
TAAGTCGCTCCGCGCCAATCCAGTCCAATTTATTTTTTATGAGAAAACCCTTTTAAAAATAGAGACATTGCGATTTTTCGCAAAATTAAGTTTTCTTTGCGAATAATAAGACCTTTACCCAATTAGTCTTCATAAAATGCAATTGTATAAATAGGTAATGTCAAAATATTAAAACATACATTCACATGAAATTCGACTCACTTTGTGCCAAAGAAATCAAAGACAACCGCAGCACCAAGCCCCACGTTTTACCCATTTATCCTACATCTTCTTTTGCTTTTGACAATATTGACGAAGGGATTGAAATGTTTTCTGGTGAAAAATCAGGGCATAAATACAGCCGATATGGCAACCCAACTAACGATACCGTGGCAAAAAAAATAGCGCAAATGGAAGCGTTTGGGTTAGATATGGAGGCGGGGGCAAAACTGTGTAGTTCAGGGATGGCAGCCATCTCAACGTTGATGTTGTCGTTTTTAAAATCAGGTGACAAAGTGTTGACCCAGAATGATTTGTATGGTGGTACGAATTCTTTTTTTGTAAAAATGTTGCAACCGTTAGGTATTGAAATCATACTAACTGATTTGAAAAATACGGATAGGGTAGCGGACATTTTAAAAAAAGATGCGGCCATAAAAATGATGTATTTAGAAACGCCTGCCAATCCAACGATGGCTTGTGTTGATTTGGAAAAACTGGCTGAAATCGCACAGCAATTTAACGTTAAAACGGCGATTGACAACACGTTTGCTACGCCATATTTACAACAACCATTTCAGTTTGGGATTGATTTTATCGTTCACTCTACGACGAAGTTTTTGAACGGACACGGTAATTCTATCGCAGGAATCATTGTCGCTAAAGATAAAAAACACATCCAGCAAGGTGGCGCGATTTGGAATTCGATGAGTTTACTGGGGACAAATTGTAGCCCATTTGAAGCCTGGCTTTTACACAATGGTTTGAAAACCTTAGCTTTACGAATGGATAGACACTGTGCGAATGCCCTTGAAATCGCGAACCGACTCGAAAAACATCCCAAAATTAGTCAGGTAAATTACTGTGATTTAATGTCGCATCCTGACTTTGATATTGCTCAAAAACAGATGCGTGGCTGTGGCGGAATGATGAGTTTTGAACTAAAAGGCGGCATGGAAGCAGGGTTGAAATTTATGAATCAAATAAAAATGTGCACCCTTGCCCCAACTTTAGGCGATGTTGATACGTTGATACTCCACCCCGTTTCGATGTCGCACCGAGGGATTCCGAGCGCACAACTAAAAGCTGTTGGCATCACCGAAGGGTTAATTCGCCTTTCTATTGGTATCGAAAACGTCGAGGATATTTGGAATGACCTGGATGCTGCAATGCGCAATTTTTGACGCACTTAAAACCAATTGTTGCTCGACGGCTTTAGTCATTTTTTGAAAATACAGAGTGACTTTTACACAGTGGATTGAATAAACTGTAAAGTTAGTTTCTTTAAAATATGAGAAGCGAGAAAATCGCAAGATTTTCGAGCTTCAAGAAACTCACTCCCCCGCGCCTGCGGCGCGGGGCGGTGGGGTGTTAAGGGAGCAAAACGG
>CAYUNA010001067.1:0-1585 GCA_964445895.1 uncultured Saprospiraceae bacterium
TGTGTAAAATTCTTTACGTTTTGCTCGGCGGCTAAAGTCGCCGCGCTTTAGGGGTTTTAGGGGCGAGATTGCTTTAGTTTTCCGTCGGAAAACTAAAGCAATCTCGCCCCTAACCTGCCCCTCGAAAATTTAAACATTAAATCTAAAGTGCATCACGTCGCCATCCCCAACCACATATTCCTTACCTTCAACGCCCATTTTCCCAGCTTCTTTCACAGCAGCTTCAGAGCCATATTGAATATAATCGTCATACTTAATCACCTCAGCTCGAATGAATCCTTTTTCAAAATCGGTATGAATCACGCTCGCTGCTTTTGGTGCTTTCCAGCCATCTTGAATCGTCCATGCACGCACTTCTTTTTCTCCAGCAGTAAAATAGGTAATTAGATTCAGTAGTTTATAACCAGATTGTATCACTTTATTTACGCCAGGTTCGGTCAAGCCCATTTCTTCCAAAAACATCATCCGTTCTTCTACATCCTCCAATTCTACGATGTCCGCTTCGATAGCTGCGGAAATTAAAATGACCTCCGCTTTTTCAGGTTTTACCAATTCTTTCAATCGTTCGGTATGGGTATTTCCACTCAAAACACTTTCTTCATCCACATTACAAACATACAAAACGGGCTTAGAAGTCAATAGCATCATTTCTTTTAAAATCACCTCTCCGGTGTCGTCCAATTCCAAAGAACGAGCAGGTTTTCCGGCCATCAAATGGTCCAAAATCTCCTGACCAATTTCTACTAAACGCTTTTCGTCTTTTCCTCCACCTTTGGCGCCTTTTTTCAATCTATCCAATCGCTTTTCCGCTGTTTCGATGTCTTTAAAAAGAAGTTCTGTATCAATGATTTCCTTATCTCGAACTGGGTCAACACTACCATCTACGTGTACCACATTGTCATTATCAAAACAACGAACTACATGAATAATGGCATCCACCTCTCGAATGTTCCCCAAAAACTGATTACCCAAGCCTTCACCTTTACTCGCTCCTTTAATCAAACCCGCGATGTCCAAAATATCAATAGTCGTCGGTAAAATCTTTTGCGGATTTACAATATCAGCGAGCTTTGTCAGACGGTCATCTGGTACTGTAATTACGCCCAAATTTGGGTCTTTTGTCGCAAAAGGATAATTCGCTGCTAATGCTTTTGCATTGGTCAACGCGTTAAATAAAGTAGATTTTCCAACATTCGGCAAGCCGACGATTCCACACTGTAATGCCATTTTGATTGATTCGATTGACTCGATTATTCGATTATTTCGATTTTCTCGATTATTTCAAAAAACTCATCTACCTGTAAAAGATTTAAGTTGAGTATTGAAAAGTGTCAAATTGTTTAAAAATTTTGGTATTCCGCTAATTTTTTAGCCAAAAACTTTAAGTAGGCGTACTTAAGTGCCTATAAAAATAACGTCACCTACTTACCGTTATTTTAAGGCGGCGCAAAGATATTATTTTATTGAATTTTGCAGCGGTTTAAGTCAAATTTTCGATTATTTTTGCAAAAACAGTGAAAGTCAATAGCCGAATTCCCTTTTTTAACGTTATGTCTCAGCTATTTGATTTTATGAATGAGGTTGA
>CAYUNA010001068.1:0-1582 GCA_964445895.1 uncultured Saprospiraceae bacterium
ATTATTTATCCGTATATTTTGAGAAGTTCCAAATTTGGTTTTCACTAAGTTTGGAACTTTTTTTATGAAGAATATCCTGACTTTCTCAATCAATTGTTATTTTTTGAAATTTATAGCCCTCACTTTCTCTAACTTTTACAAAATAAATGCCTTTTGAAAAAGCAGAAATATCAATTGAAAAAGTAGATTTTGTAGTGCTTTTTTGCAAAACTACTTGTCCTTCTAAATTATAAATCTCCACATGTTTTAAGCCAGCTGCATGATTAGAGAATTTTAAATTAAGTGACTCATTATGATGAACAGGATTAGGAAAGACGTTTACTTCGATTGTTTTGACCTCATCGGTGGTAGTTGTGTTTTCAATTTCAAAAAGAGGAATATATTCTTCTAATTTATTTTGAATTGCTTGATAATTGCCTTGTCCATTGGTTAAAATAATGAGCCCTGTACTGTCGGCAGGGTAGTAGTTCAACTGAGTGCGAACGCCGTTCATGAAGCCGCCGTGACTCCAAAAATCACCATCCGAATCACCCCACCAAGTATCCGTTCCCCACCAACCAAAACCTTCTGTCATGCTCTCGGGAACTAAGGTGGCAAACGTGGTCTCGTTGACTAAAGTGATGTCTTGGAATACACCTTTTTGGGTATAAGCTATTAGGAAATTTGCGAGTTCTTCAACGTTCGATTTCAACATAGCAGCAGGGTATTCGGGGACGCTAAAATAACCATAAGGTTGCCCTGAATTGTTGTAAGGCATGGCTAAATCCTCCAAATCAACTTCTGCATAAAACCATCCCGCGGTATTCATTTCGAGCGGTTCCAGAATGTTTTCCCGTACATATATATTAAATGGCATACCACTTGCGGACTCCACAATAAAGCCCAATAAAGTATAGCCTGCATTAGAATACCAATAGCTGGAAGCGCCAGGTTCGGTCATACCAAAATTGGAAGCTACGTACAAATTTCCACCTTCTAAAAAGTAAAGTTCACAAAACTCATCAAGGTCATAGATTGGGTCGCCAATCGCATCCCAAAGTTGTAAATCGGATTCAGAATCACGCAAACTTGATTTGTGCTGTAGCAGTTGTCGCGTCGTAATCGGAATATCAGGAAAGTTAGGATTGATGACCGTTATCGGTAAATAATCATTAATATCTGCATCTAAATCCAGTATGCCAGTTTCCCACAATTGCGCACAAGCAGTTGCAGTGAATAGCTTGGAAATAGAGGCTAACGTAAATTCCGTCTCTGTCGTCACAGGTGTATTGGTTGCGATATTTGCCATGCCATACGCTGATTTCCAGACCACTTGGTTGCCTTTGACAATACATGCGGATAAGCCAGGGAAAGCTTGTTGAGACATTTGTTGTTCAATGAAAACGTCGAGTTCTTCACCTAAAATTTCATTGGGCGTTTGGGCATAAAGGAAGAACGGTAAAAAAAGTAAACCGCTAAGTTTAATGAATTTTTGCATGAGCCAGCATATTAAAAACCGCGAAGTTATTTATTTCGCGTTCCTAATTTTACTTTGGCACTTTAACGCCAAAATATCGCAAGTCTTGAATTTTTGGTTCTTTTT
>CAYUNA010001069.1:0-1580 GCA_964445895.1 uncultured Saprospiraceae bacterium
ATTTATCCTTCAATGCGTTTAATCATTTTTTGTACCGCCATTTGTGCGCCACGTCCAGCAGGTTTAGCCAATTCCAATGACTTTTGTGCTGCTTTTAAAGCGTCGCTTTTTTTGCCATTTTCATTCAAAATATTGGCGTAGGTTAGGTAATAAGCATAATGTTTATTGGATTCAGCGGCTTCTTTCGCGTATTTTTCAGCAGCTTTCATGCACTTGCTATCGCCGCCAAAGTGGCTTTCGATATCTTTTGCCAATCTATTCAATGCCTTTGGATTGGCGTTGACCACTTTCTTAGCATATTCCGAACAAGCTTTCATGTAGCTTTTTTGGTCTTCAATTGCCTTATAATAATCCAAATCCGCTTTGATGCCAAATTTTTCAGCATGAGCAGGATAGTATTTTTTCATTTTCGCTTTAGCGTCATCCATCAACTCAGGCATCTCGTATTCAATGGCTTTGTCAACCGTATTTTGGCAAGCCAACTCAATCTGTTTGTTCAACGCATCCAAGCCGACCAACATACCGATAGCTTTTTGATTTTCGACCATCAAATCAAAAATCCGCGAATCTGCATCTACTGCTCCTTCGTGAATAAACCGCAAGTTAAAATCAGTCGTTAAATCTTTTTGCGTCCGCAAATATTCATTCGTTACTTTCAAACTCGGCTTTTTGGATTTATTCAATGCTTGCACATATTTGAATAAAAGCTCTGGGTCGCGGTTGCCTTTTTCATATTCAGCTGCATAATCCTTGCTGTAATCAACCTTTCCTAAGACAAAATTACCCAATTTAAGCAAGCCATCTACCTGTTGCGCGCCTTTTACTTTGTGCACAACTTCGCCACTTGAGTCAATGTAAAACAGCGTTGGAAACGCAGAAACTGGATATTTTTGCCGAAATGTTAAGCCCATTCCTTTCTCCATATCAATCTTCATGTTGATGAATTCCTCGTTGTGAAATTCTCCCACACGCTCTTGCGTAAATACATTTTTTGCCATTCGTTTACACGGACCGCACCATTCGGCGTAAGCATCCACAAAAATTATTTTACTCTCCGCCTTAGCTTTCGCCAATGCTTCTTCCCATGTACCGTGAAAAAAATCTATTTGACCAAAGCTGGTCGTCAATGCCATAAAGATAAATAAAATACTAGCTGATAATTTCATAAGAATTACTCGTTTTTGACCTCACTCCTTAAAACGTTAAGGAGTATTCACTTTAAATATATAATAATAAGCAAAATTTCTACCACAAAAGAAAAGGATTTTTTGGTAATAGGTTGCCTTATGGGAAAGGAATTTTAAAAGAAGCACCGACTTTAACTTTTTTTAACTGAATTAAGAACAAGAAATAAGAGCATGCCTAGTTTTTTTACTTCCTGAAAACCAAGTATTTAAGAACTTGACTTTGAATCAAATCAGTCGTTTAGCTCGCTAAACTCTTTCTTTGATGCTTCGTCAAAACCCTAAATCATTGATTTTCAGTTCGTATAAATAGACATGCTCTAAATAAATTGACATTCTTGAGCGCGCGCGTTTGGTCTTAGTTTTTGCTTTGAAACTGCGATTAGAAAGCAGTTT
>CAYUNA010001070.1:0-1571 GCA_964445895.1 uncultured Saprospiraceae bacterium
CTCAACTTCCTCGAACAAATCATCGAAAAAGACCTAAAAGAAGACAAGCACGGCGGACGGGTACACACCCGCTTCCCGCCCGAACCCAACGGCTACCTGCACATTGGGCACGCGAAAGCTTTGTGGGTAGATTTTGGTTTGGCGGCAAAGTATGGTGGCAAGACCAACTTGCGCTTCGACGACACCAATCCGACGAAGGAAAAGACAGAATATGTGGATGCCATCAAAAAAGACATCAACTGGCTGGGATATCAGTGGGACAATGAATTTTTTGCGTCTGATTATTTCCCAAAGTTGTACGAATTTGCGGTAGATTTGATAAAAAAAGGCTTCGCGTATGTGGATGATTCGACGGCGGAAGAGATTGCGGAAATGAAAGGAACGCCAACGAAACCAGGAGTTAATTCGCCGTATCGTGACCGTTCGGTAGAAGAGAATCTGGATTTGTTTGAGCGTATGAAAAACGGTGAATTCCCCGACGGCGCCCGCGTTTTGCGCGCAAAAATCAGCATGGAAGCCAACAATATGCTGATGCGCGACCCGCTGATGTACCGCATCAAACACGCGACGCATCATCGCACAGGCGACGATTGGTGCATCTATCCGATGTATGATTTTGCGCACGGGCAGTCGGATTCGATTGAGAAAATTACACATTCCTTGTGTTCACTGGAGTTTATGCACCACCGCCCGTTGTACAATTGGTTTATCAAGAAATTGGAGATTTTTCCGTCGCGACAGACTGAGTTTGCGCGGATGAATGTCGAGTATATGATTACGAGTAAGCGGCGGTTGTTGAAGTTGGTGGAAGAAGGCTTGGTCACGGGTTGGAATGACCCTCGGATGCCGACGATTTCGGGCATGCGACGACGGGGTTATCCTGCGGCAGCTTTACGGACGTTCTGTGAAAAAACGGGTTTGGCAAAGCGCGATAATTTGATTGAAATGTCGTTATTGGAGTCTTGCATTAAGACAGAATTAAATGCAACAGCTTCTCGGGTAATGGCGGTTTTAGACCCGTTGAAAGTTGTGATTACCAATTATCCAGAGGGAAAAACGGAGGATTTATTGGTGGAAAACAATCCAGAAGACGAAAATTCGGGCAAGCGTAAAGTACCGTTTTCGAGAGAAATTTATATCGAAAAAGCGGACTTTATGGAAGATGCACCAAAGAAGTTTTTCCGCTTAAGTCCGGGGCGTGATGTGCGTTTAAAAGGAGCGTATATTGTACATTGCGATGATTTTGTAAAGGACGAAAACGGTGAAGTCATTCAAGTCAATTGCACTTATTATGACAATAGCAAAAGTGGCGAAGATGTCTCTGGCGTGAAGGCGAAAGGGACGCTGCATTGGGTGTCTATTGAACATGCGGTGAAAGCAGAAGTGCGCTTATACGACCGCTTGTTTACAGACCCGACACCGAATGGACATGAAGGGAAAGATTTTATGGAGTTTTTCAATCACAATTCGATGGAAGTCGTTGAGCATGCTTTAGTAGAACCGTCACTCCTGGAGTCAAAACCGGGGGATAAATTTCAATTTATTCGCTTGGGCTATTTTTGTGCAGATGA
>CAYUNA010001071.1:0-1571 GCA_964445895.1 uncultured Saprospiraceae bacterium
CTTAATACAGTGTGTAAAAACTTTCTTTACGTTTTGCTCGGCGGCTAAAGCCGCCGCGCTTTTGGGGTTTTAGGGGCGAGATTTATTGAGTTTTACGTCGGAAAACTCAATCAATCTCGCCCCAAACCTACCCTCGAAAAATGGCTTTAGCCATTTTTCGAAAATACAAAATGACTTTTTACACAATGTACTTAAAGGCTTTTTATGGAATAAATTTTGATTATTTTAAAACTTTTCTGGCTGTACATAATAAAAAACGTACTTCTATTCGTTTAACTTTCCAAGCTTACTTTTCTTTAAAAAATGTTAAAATTTTAAAATAAATAGGGAATCTCTCTATTTGAAACATCTCTTATGTAAGAGAGACTTATCTATTTGTTTACAAAGGCAATTTCCTTTCGTAAATACCAGAACTATCCAATAATAATAAAAATTCCTTTTCTCAATCTTTTAAAAATTTGTTTCATGAAATTCTTTAAATTATTGCCTAAAGCATTAGCATTCTGTATTTTAATTGGATTAATTAGTTGTGACCGTGCAGATGATTCATTTGACAATACCGATAGTTTTTACCGGTTAAATGCTTTTGAAACGGGGGTTAATCCCAATTTCCGACAGGTTAGCATTTTATTTCAAGTCAAAGACTATGATGGCAATGGCGTGCCTGGTCTGACCGAAGAAGATTTTATCGTTACTGAAAATGGTGGACGCATCGACTCCGAAGCCAATCTCAAAATTGACCCCGATTCCATTCCTTTTGCTTTGAAAACAGTCTTGTTATTGGATGTTTCGAGCAGTGTCACAGAGTTTGTACCGCAAATAAAAGAAGCAACTAAGGCTTTGATTAATCAAAAACTAAACAATCAGGAAATTGCGATTTATACCTTTGATTCGCAGCCTCATTTGATACTCGATTTCACAACAGATAAGACGACGCTCATTAATGCAATTGATGGATTACCTGAGAATAATTTGGTGAATTCTACTAATTTATATGGTGGTGTCATTGAAGTTGCAGATTTATGGGAAGACAAATATACGATTGACCATATCGAAGACGGCAGTCTCATTGTCTTTACGGACGGTAGACACAATGCTACGCAGGCTTTTACATTATCAGACGCAAAATCAGCAGTTTCGGGCAAAAAGGTCTATGTGGCAGCGCTGAATAGTCCAGATTTGGATGCGGTTGCTTTGCGACAATTGGCTTCCGAGGACGATCATTATTTTTTAGCAGACAATATATCTTCGTTAGAAAATAATTTTTTAAATATTCAAACAGAGATTCAAAACTTGTCGAGAAGTATCTACTATATGTTTTACCAAAGCCCGATTTCTGACCCGACGCCGTTTGACAATGAATTGAAAGTAGAGGTGAAAAACAATCGAAATCCAGGGGAAGATAGACGGATTTTAGAGGAGTTTAGTAGTGCAGGATTTGGTGGGTAGATATGATATTTAATTGATGTTGCGCACCTTGTACATTTCGTGGCGAAAATCTTTAGCTCATTGTCTAAAAACTTTCTTTACGTTTTGCTCGGCAGCTAAAGCCGCCTCGCTTTTGGGGTTTT
>CAYUNA010001072.1:0-1570 GCA_964445895.1 uncultured Saprospiraceae bacterium
AATCACCATGTTTTCAACCTACCAAATTCTCTCTTCAATCAAATAATTCTTCACATACTCCCCTACTCCATCTTCCAAACTATAAAACGACTTATCATACCCTACTTTCCGCAACTTCGTCATATTGGCTTCCGTAAAATATTGATACGTTTCCCGAATGTCTATCGGCGTGTCAATGAAGGAAATTTTGGGTACTAAATCCATTGCTAAAAACGTATTTTTAGCCAAATCATAAAACGGTCGTGCTGTGCCTGTCCCAACATTGTACAACCCATTTTCAGGTCGATTTTGCACCAGCCAATGACAAATGTTGACGACATCTTTGACATAAATAAAATCACGGCTTTGCTGCCCATCTTCATAATCTGCTCGATGTGAACGAAACAATTTCATCGCGCCCGTTGCCTTGATTTGGCGAACAGTATGAAAAATGACACTCGCCATTCGGCCCTTATGATATTCATTTGGACCATAGACGTTGAAAAATTTTAAACCATACCAAAACGGCGGGGTTTCCGCTTGCTGCATCGCCCATTTATCGAAGTCATTTTTAGAAACACCGTAAGGATTCAAGGGTTTTAAATCATTGATAATTTGATGGTTATCCTCGTAATCATTTTCACCCAAACCGTAAGTAGCAGCGGAGGAAGCATAAACTAATGGAATTTTTTTTTCTGTACAAACACGCCAGATTTCTTTGGTATAATTCAAATTTAATTCATCAAAAATAGCGGTGTCCTGTTCCGTCGTGTCCGTCCGCGCACCTAAGTGATAAATAATTTCAATAAACTCTTCGGTGTTTTCCAACCAATTCAAGAAGACGTTGCGATGCTTAATTTCGCGGTATTTTTTACCAAGAAAATTACGGTTTTTATCTTCCCTTGAAAATTCATCAACAAGTAGGATATTCGTCTCGCCTTGTTCGTTTAAATATTGTAAAAGACAGCTACCGATAAAGCCTGCTGCGCCAGTGATGATGGTCATAAGTTTTTATTGTAAGAAAAAACGATTTAATGAGTTGATTAAAGCCGCTCAAATCTCATTCCTAAAGTCTATTCAATCGTTTTCATTAATTGGTTTTGTTCTTGTTGATTTAACTTAAAATCCGTTGCCAATCCATCGACTGTTGGACGAAAAACGGAGAAAGCAAACAACCCTAGGGTAAAAGCAAAAAGAATGGAAATATTGCTTTCTACAAAATAAAAAACCACTACGCAGGCTAAGGAAGCCCCTTCAGTCAATGACCACCGCATTACACTAATTTTTCGATAATTCCACATTTTTTGCTTCAAGCTGGCATTGGCCTCTATGCTGTCTTTTTGTTTATTGTACAACCATACTGCACCGCCAATTGCCGCTATCATCACAAAGGGTAAAATAATTGAAAATGTCCCATCCAACGGATTCATATTAATAACCACTGGAGAAAAAAACCACAACATTACAAACATTAAAATCATTCCTACCATCAATGCGATATGCAATATTTGGATTGATTTAAATTGCTCTTTGGGAGACATTTTTTCAAATTGTTGTTGTTGCTGATTCATGTTACTTTTTTATTAGAAAT
>CAYUNA010001073.1:0-1570 GCA_964445895.1 uncultured Saprospiraceae bacterium
GGGGAGTGGAGGTTGGAAAATGACTTTAATTAAGGTGGTCATAACAACAAATTCGGTTTAGTTCAACCAACTGTGTCACAAGTTAAAAAATCGTAATATTATCAATATTTTTTTTCGGAAAAGCCCTCACCCGACAGGGGGCTTTTTTGAAAAAAAATTAGGCGCGGGCTTCCTCGTTTTCTTTGTCACCTAAGTTAATGCGGAGCTTCAATCTGCCTTCAAAATGAATTGCTAATTGTTGAACTACCAATGCCCATTTTGGAATCGGACTTGACCACTTTTTCATAATATTTTGCGAAGCCAAAAACACCATTTTTAACAAGGCTCTATCAGAAGGAAAAACAGATTTAGATTTAGTCACTTTCCTTAATTGACGATTAAAACCTTCCACCGTATTCGTCGTGTATATGATTCGCCGAATTTCCTGTCCAAATTTAAAGTATTGACTTAATCGTTCCCAATTTCGTTGCCAGGAACGAAGCACCACAGGATATTTTTCTCCCCATTTCTTATCCAATTCTTCCAAGTTATATTCTGCAGATTCTTTACTCTTGGCTTGATAAACTTTCTTTAAATCACGTAAAAAAGACTTTTCATCTTCACTAATTACGTATTTTAAGGAATTGCGAATTTGATGCACAATGCAAAGTTGAACCTCTGTATCAGGAAAGATGCTTTCAATGGCATCTCCAAATCCCACTAAATTATCAATACAAGCTATTAAAATGTCTTCTACGCCTCGATTTTGCAAGTCTGTTAAGATGCTTAACCAAAACTTAGCGCCCTCATTTTCAGCAATATAGATGCCCAACAAATCTTTCATTCCATCCTTGTCGATACCTAATACACAGAAAATTGCCCGCTTTTCTATTTTGCCATTATGCCGAACCTTGAACACCAGAGCATCCATCCATATAATCGGATAGACCGACTGCAATGGGCGCTCTCGCCATTCATCTAATACGGGTAAAACTTTATCTGTGATTTGACTTAAAGCGGCTTTGGACAGCTCCAAACCATATAATTCTTCCAGATGACTACGAATATCGTTGTAGCTCATCCCGCGACCATACATGGATAGTATTTTATTGTCCAAACCGTCACCTAAAGTCGTTTGACGCTTTTTTACTATCTGCGGTTCAAAACTCCCTGCTCTATCTCGACGATGCTCCAAGTTAATCGAACCATATTGGGTTTTTACATCTTTGCTCTGTTTGCCATTACGGCGGTTGGATTTGCCTGCTAATTTCTCCGCTGAAAGATGCGCCGATAGTTCTCCTTCAAGACTCGCTTCTAATATTCGTTTTATCATCGGTGCTAATATCCCATCTTTCCCTCCAAAACTCTCGCCATTTTGTAGACGTTCTATCGCTTCCGTTTCAAAGTCAGACCAGTCAAAATTAGTGGATGCTTTTTTGCCCTTAGGCGGTTGATTAGTTTTTTTCATTTCTGTATCTTTTTCATAATAACGCATAGTATCATTATTTTGTGTGACACAGTTTAGTTAACAGTCTCGCACATACTCTTATTTTTAAGAATTACTCCGTAGAGTAGAAAAATTGCTCCTTTA
>CAYUNA010001074.1:0-1568 GCA_964445895.1 uncultured Saprospiraceae bacterium
TAAAATGTTTTGAATTCTATTTTTTTTTAAGACCTTGCCGAAAATCTTGCAATTTTTTTGTTTTTCAATTTTTAAACAAAGCATAAATGATTCTTTCAATCGGATTAATTATCCTCACTTGCCTAATTATCTGGCGAGCAAGCGACGGTTTTGAAGCAGCATCTGAGTATCTTGGTCGAAATCTGAATGATGGCGTACGGGGTGCTACCATCAACGCGATTGGTAGTTCGATGCCTGAATTGTTTACGACGTTCTGGTTTTTATTTGCTTTAATGGATAAAGATGGCTTTGCCAGTGGCATCGGAACGACCGCAGGTAGTGCTATTTTCAACGGAATGATTATTCCTGCAGTCGTGATTTTGGCAGTGATTGGGTATGGTCTGGCGAAGAATATTACGGTTTCTAAAAAAGTCATTTTAAGAGATGGTTTGTCGTTAATTGCCGCAGAGGTTGTTTTGATTTTATTGATTAGTGGCAATACTTTATACTGGTGGCATGGCCTAATTTTAATGGGGTTTTATGCTATTTATGTGGTTATTATGTTAACAACAATGAGTGGAAATGAAGAAGAGGAAGACGATAGTGACGACGATGAAGATGATAAAGATAAAGGTTCATTTTTTAAAAACCTACTTACTTTAAACCTTGAACCAATTTTCGTAAAAGATAAGATAACGACGGGCAGCGCGTGGACATTACTGTTGGTCTCAATGGTAATTATTGGTGGAGCTTGCGCTTTGTTGGTACAATCTTGCGAAAGTCTGGCATTGGGGATGCAAATTCAAACTTATTTTGTCGCCGTAATTATTGCCTCTGCTGCGACGAGTGTACCAGATACCATTTTATCTTATCGAGACGCGATGGACGGTCAATATGACGATGCGGTAGCGAATGCCTTGGGTAGCAATATTTTCGATATTTGTTTTGCGTTGGGCTTTCCGTTGTTTATTTTTACCATGATGCACGGCTCAATTCAGATGTCACCCGAAACGGTTGAAAACATCACAGAATTGAGGGGATTGCTGTTAATCCTGACGATAATAGCTTTCTTTATCTATTATTTTGGGGATGGAATGGGGCGTATCAAAGCCGTTTTGTTGCTACTTATCTATGCTGGTTTTACGACATTTATTTTAGCCAAAGCGTATGAAATACCGTGGGCACTGGATTTTGGAGACGTGTTGAGAGGATGGATGAATGTGTTTGTTTAAAGGGTAAAAATGCTTGGAGTTCGGTGTTGAAGAGTTCTTCAATGCGCATGGTACACTGTGTAAAAAGTTATTTATTAATTCTGGTATTTAACGTGACGCAATTTTTTAAATTGCGACCTCCGAAAATCGGCAGATTTTCCAGTATAACGGCAATCAGGACAGGCGCAATTTGAAAAATTGCGTCACGTTGGCTTCCGAAATAAAAACTGGGATTAATTTCTAAAAGTCAATAAGCCGCCGAGCAAAACGTAAAGAAAGTTTTGAAACACGGTAATAATACAGTGTAACAAAAGTTTCTTTGATTTTTAAGGAGGGAGAAAATTGCAAATTTTCGACCTCCAATAAAAACAATGCGCG
>CAYUNA010001075.1:0-1567 GCA_964445895.1 uncultured Saprospiraceae bacterium
ATCAACGGTAATAGTAATAATATTTGACTCTCCTGTATATTCTGTACATTCAAAACGACGCGCGCATCGAATGAAATAAGTTGTTTGGTTCAAGGCATTAGGCGTATAATTATCAGCATCAGACCCTGAGATTTCAAACCAATTTGGACTTGTTGGACTAAATGGTACATCGACTGTACTCATAAACCAAAGATATTCTAAATCGCCCGTACCGCCAGCAGGACTGACGATATTGCTTAAATTGTTTGGGGTATATGGCGCACAACCTGTTTGGTCAAACCCAATCGAGCCGCCCGTTGTGACATTGTCGCAGGGCAGCATTATTTTAGCTACAATATTAGATTCGGCAATATACTCTGTACAATCATCTCTTCGCGCGCATCGTCGATACCAAGTAGATAAATCCATTGGACTTGGGTCGTAATCCATTGAATTAGAGTTAAGTATGGGCTCCCATACAGAGCCTCCTAAAGCAGGGTTACTGTGTGTTTTTATCCATAAATACTCAATCGTCCCTGTTCCACCTGATGGCAAAACGACATTGAGAATCGGTTGAGGGTCAAAATTTGGATTTGGAAAACCTGCTTCATCACCTTCAATTTCACCTCCGTCGGTTAGGTTGTCGCAGGTGAAATCGACGCTATATTCGTTGCCGAAATCATCGCATAAAACAGTATTTTTTGGAAAATTGTCATTGGCAAAGGTCGTCACCAACGAAGCGGTTAGAAGGAAAAGCATTAACAAAGCCCGTCCACATACAAATGTGTCTTGTAGAAATCTCATAGTCATAGGATTATGTTCACGGTTGCCGTTGACAGCGTACGATTTATGGACGCTTTAGACGGTGATTCCGATTGAAAATTATAAAATCTTTAAAAATAGAATTTCAAATAAAATTTTCGTGTAGTTGCAGTGTTGTTAAAATTGGAAATCAATTACGGTAGGTTTTCTTTTCTGAATGTAAGACATATTATTTTTAATCATATTTGCAAAGACAATGCCAAGGGAAGTTAAAAATTAGCAGATGTTAATTAATAATTGGTTTAAAATATTGATTATCAATGAATTAAATTTTAGATTAATTTTTAACTATTGTTGGGTTTGGGTTACTCATTACTGTGAAACAAAATTTTCTCAAAGGCTACGGTACTTATACAGTTGGGCAAATCGTAGTCACAGCGTGACGGTCTTCCTAGTAAAATGGTGATTCAATTTCTACCAAGAGAGCCGCTATGCTGTAGCTATTTTAGTGAAAATTAATAAATACCCATTTGTATGGGTACGGTAGTTCTTAAAAGGGGGGCGATAATACTATGACTGAATTTAAAAGGAAAGGAAAGTCAAAAAAACTCATGAATGTTATAACTCATGTTACGTACTTTGTATATTTCGTGGCGAAAATCTTTAGTTCATTAATCCGAATCGCCACGATGGGGTTTTCAATGGAGAAGCAATTTTTTCAAAATTGCTTCTCCATTGAAAACCCACCGCCCCACGCCGCAGGCGTGGGGGAGTGAGTTTTTTGAAGCTCGAAAATCTTGTGATTTTCTCGCTTCTCAAAATATAA
>CAYUNA010001076.1:0-1564 GCA_964445895.1 uncultured Saprospiraceae bacterium
CAAGATTTTATTAATTCACTCACTGTTTCTAACTATTTTAAAACCAGCTTATATGAGCAATTCTTTTAATCGTCGAAAATTCCTTCAAGCCACTGCCCTCGCTGGAGCAGGTATTGCACTCCCTACTACGACAGCAAAAGCGGCTAATTCTACGTTGAAAACGCCCTTTAAATCAACCATTAATATCGGAATCATCGGTTCAGGGTTTCGTGGTCAGGGGCATATTGATTTAGCATTAAATCGAGAAGATTGCAACGTTGTAGCAGTGGCCGATATTGATGAAATAATGATTGAACGAACTCGCAAAATTTTTAAAGAAAAAAATAAACCCGAACCTACTTTCTATAAAAAAGGTGAACGAGATTACCTTCAAATGCTCGAAAAAGAAGACCTTGATGCTGTGTTAATTGCGACTCCTTGGCGATGGCATTCTGAAATGGCAATTGCGGCAATGCGAGCTGGGAAGTATGTTGGAATGGAAGTTTGTGGTGCATTTTCAGTTGATGAATGCTGGGCGTTGGTGAATACGCAAGAGGAAACTGGCTCACATTTGTTTTTTTTAGAAAACGTTTGCTATCGGCGTGATGTGATGGCTGTTTTAAATATGGTTCGCGAAAATTTGTTTGGCGAAATGATTCATTTGGAATGTGGGTATCAGCACGACTTACGTGGTGTAAAATTTAACGATGGAAAAACTGCCTACAACTCTGGCGTCGAATTTGGCGAAAAAGGATTCAGTGAAGCCAAATGGCGAACTAATCATTCTGTGCACCGAAACGGTGATTTATATCCCACGCATGGCATTGGTCCTGTCGCTCAATACGTCAATATCAATCGCGGAAACCGTTTAGTTTACCTGACGTCAATGGCTTCCAAATCTCGTGGTTTACATGACTATATCGTCAATCATCCAAAAGGTGGCGCCGACCATCCGAATGCGAAAATTGATTTTAAACTTGGTGATAAAGTAACAACGATGATTAAAACCAACAATGGAGAAAGCATCGTCATGCACCATGATACTAATCTGCCACGTCCGTATTCTTTGGGTTTTCGAGTACAAGGGTCAAAAGGGATTTGGATGGCGGTCAATAAATCGCTACATATTGAGGGGATGTCTGAAGCACACCGTTGGGAATCTACGGAGGCTTATTTTAAGAAATATGACCATCCACTTTGGCAAAAATATGAGCAAAAAGCAGTTGGGGCAGGGCACGGAGGTATGGATTTTTTCTTAATCAATTCTTTTGTCGAATCTGCCAAATTGAATGCTGTGCCACCTTTTGATGTTTATGATGCTGCCACTTGGCTGTCGCTCACTCCGTTATCTGAACAGTCAATTGCACTGGGAAGTCAATCGATGCCAATTCCAGATTTTACCCGAGGACGTTGGGCATTTCGACAGCCAGATTTTGCATTTGGAGATTTTTAGGGTTAGCTGACTGAGGAAAAGCCAGGTTTTCTTTTAAGTGCCTACGGTATGCACACATCTCGACTTGGTGATTACTTTTATTATTTTCCTGTTCCCTTAACTACTGCTTCTAATTTGAATGATTGCTCAACT
>CAYUNA010001077.1:0-1563 GCA_964445895.1 uncultured Saprospiraceae bacterium
TTCCTTAGACAAAAATAGTCCGCTATTTTTATGCAAACGCTTAATATTATTTAAAAAAATCGGGTGGTAATTGTAACGGAGGGAAGAATGTTATTTTTTTAAATAAGTGCAATACTTGGGCCAGTTTTCAGGAATAGAAATGGGAGTTATTCCTTAATGCGCGCTGCTTGCGGCAACGTGTAGAAGGAAGAGGTTGCATCAAAAGGTTTACTGACCGAACGCACCCCCGAAATATTCTTTTTTAGACGCAGCAAAAACCGTATTTTTTCATAAAAAAATACGGTTTTTGCTGCGTTTTTAGAATTTAATTTTTCTTTCAACTAGAAAAATTGCCTTTCGATACAGGACCATAACTGTCAACTATTTAAGTAATAGTATTTTCGTAATGTGGACGGACTGATGATAGCAAAAACTTATCGCGCATTCACACCATGCTGCATCGGTCTATCGGCTGCCCGTACTTGTTTTTTCGCAAATTTAAATGCCAATTTCTTTCGTTGTTTTGGTTCTTTTTTGGGTGTATTTAATTGATATGTTGGCGTTTCTAAAACCGCGTTACCTAATCCAACATACTGATTATCTGCAACTTGACCACCTTGCGGCATTGGCACTACAGTAGGAGACATTTCTGGGTTTAGAGACTGTGCAACTGGTGGATTTCCGCTGACAAATTGTGGTGATTGCTGATTCGGTGTATCATAAATGTACAGCATATATTCCTCAATTATCTTAATCAAAATCTCTGCATACTGCGGATTGGTCGCATAACCACTTTTTTTCAAACCACGTGCCCATCCTCTATAATCTGTTCGGTCAAGGTCAAAAAGCCATCGGTATCGTTGTCCAGTCAATAAAAAATCGGAGTGATCGGCATAAGAATCCAATACATCATCATAGGCACGAAAGCAAGATTTAATCAACTTACCGTTTTCAAAATCATCGTCTTCATAAAATACTTTTCGTCCTTCCCAATCCTTGCATTTGATGCCAAAATGATTTTTGGAATCCAATGCCAATTGACTATTTCCTGAATTAGATTCGATGATACCTTGCGCCAAAATGATGCTCGCAGGCACGCCACTTCGCTGCATTTCTTGCATAGCAACATTGGAAAATTGGTCAATATAATTTTGTCGAGCTTCTACCGCAGGATTATTGGCAGATAACGATAAAGTGCTGAAAATAAGTAAAATAAGGATGTTTGTGAATTTCATGTTCAAGGATATTTTGGAGATAAATACGAGGACAGGCAAGATTTTAACAGGTAAAATCAGCGTCGTTTTCTCATAGTTAACCTCCGTTTTAGAATAAAATGTTTCTTAACGGGATGTGTAGAATTGGTAGGAAAAGTTGTGTAGATTCGAATGTAAAAGAAAGTGACCTGTCAGATTTTTGCTGTGTGTGAGCTAATATTTTTAATGTCACTCATTAGACTTTATGATTGAGATTTGAGCGGCTTTAAATCTCACTCAACCTCATTCATTAAGTCTATTTCAAATAAATTTCCTGACAGGCATTTCCTTGTTTAAAGTAGTCTCATAGTAAAATTAATAGTGCTCAAAA
>CAYUNA010001078.1:0-1561 GCA_964445895.1 uncultured Saprospiraceae bacterium
TGTTAGTTTTTCTTTAAAAATCCTTTAATAGCCGTAGTTATTGAATGATTTTTAAAGGAAAAATAGCGGAAAAAGATGTTTAAAAATTACCGAATTAATTACTACGAGGCACTTAATAAATGTGTCCGGGTACTTAACAGTTGTAATGGTGTTCAAAAAGTGGGGTCTTGAGGGATAAAATGGTTTTGCAAAAAACGTTTTATTCCTCAAGACCCCTTTTGCGTTGCCGCAGTTTTTCTCCTTTGAAAACTCTTGAGTCGTGTGTGATTTTTTTTCTTTCGTGGACATTTTCGGTCCAAAGTACTCATAGAATAGATTAAATTAAAAATTGGGGAAGACTCATGTTTTTATAAATTTATAAAAAAGTCAACTATCACAACTTATACCGCCCTGTCATTCCACGAAAATTTCCTACTTTTGCGCCCCCAAACCAAACCACTAATTATTTAGGCCTGATTTTAGGAGGTTTTCAATAGGAATTGTACCTTTGATGTCTCAAAAAAAATAGCTGTCAATAATTTTGAAAGTAATAATTCGGTATTAGGTAAAACTAGTTTGCTCAAATTTTTAAAAAATTAGCAAGACCTATTTTACAAAATACTCAAGGGAAAACGTTTTTGGAGTTTAAAAAATAGCTCAATAGAGAAAACGATTATAAATTTTCGACCCAAATTTATATGAAAAAAATAGAACTGGATATAGTGGCCTTGTCACATAGCGTGACTCAATCTCATAACTACGCCGTTGTTTTGGGTGAGCAACACGGCACTCGACGATTACCTATCGTTATTGGTGGCTTTGAGGCTCAGGCGATTGCGGTCGCGATGGAACGCATGACGCCCAATCGTCCGTTGACGCATGATTTGTTTAAGAATGCCTTGGAAACGTTTGAAATTGACCTCAAGGAAGTAATTATAAATAACTTGCTGGATGGTATTTTTTACGCACGATTGATTTGTAATCATAATGGCGAAGAAGTAGAGATTGATTCTCGTACTTCTGATGCTTTGGCGATGGCAGTTCGATTCAATTGTCCAATTTATACTTACGAATTTATTCTTGATGCTGCTGGTGTAGTGCTGGAAGACCCAGAAAATCCTGCATCAGCGACTCGTCCATCTGCCAAAAGTAAACGAAAGCCTTCTGCGCCTCCTCCAAATGCACCGCTAAAATCATACTCTATTGATGCGTTGAATAAAATGTTGGATGACGTACTGGCTAACGAAGATTATGAAAAAGCGGCGAAAATTCGGGATGAGATGACACGACGGAGTGAGAAAAGCTAAATTTTAGTGATGAGTGTTAAGTGGTTAGGGAGTTGGTAATAAATACACTACCCGTTATGGCGAAGTAATTTTTTAAAATGGAAAAAGACTTGTCCCGACCTTGTGGAGGTAACGAGTCAGAATGGGTAGATTATTTTTTACCAATTCCTTTAGTCTGGCAACCATAAAGAAAGAGCAGATTGTTTAAGTACAATCTGCTCTTTTCGTTTGCTGACTAATCATTTAGGGAATTGGTAAAAAATAATCTACCCATTCTGACTCGTTCCTTTTCCATT
>CAYUNA010001079.1:0-1557 GCA_964445895.1 uncultured Saprospiraceae bacterium
TTGAATTTGACACTTGCATTTGAATTTTCTAAAGACTTCCAATCATATTCTCAGGACGCACCCAAGCATCAAATTCCGCCTCCGTCAAGTATTCCAACTCCAAAGCCGCAGCTTTCAAAGTCTTATCTTCTTTGTGTGCTTTTTTCGCAATTTCAGAAGCTTTATCATATCCGATATGTGTATTCAAAGCCGTCACCAACATCAAACTATTGTTCAGGTTTTCTTTGATGTTTTTGTGATTAGGTTCGATACCCATTGCACAATTTTCATTGAAACTATTACAAGCATCGCCGATAAGTTGAGCAGACATCAAGAAATTAAAAATCATCATTGGCTTAAATACATTTAATTCAAAATGTCCCGTCATACCACCAATGTTAATCGCTACATCATTACCACAAACTTGCGCCATTGCCATTGTCAATGCCTCTGATTGCGTTGGATTTACTTTACCTGGCATGATAGAAGAACCTGGCTCATTCGCAGGAATCACTAACTCACCAATACCACAACGTGGACCCGATGCCAACATACGGACATCATTACCAATTTTCATCAAAGAACAAGCCACAGTTTTCAATGCGCCGTGTGCTTCCACGATTGCGTCGTGTGCTGCGAGTGCTTCAAACTTATTTTCTGCTGTGCGGAAAGGCAAACCCGTTAAGTCTGCAATATTTTTCGCAACCAAAACATCATAACCTTTTGGCGTATTCAATCCTGTACCGACTGCTGTTCCACCCAAAGCCAATTCGCCTAAATGGTCTAATGTGTTTTTGATAGCTTTGATACCATGATTCAATTGCGAAACGTAGCCAGACAATTCTTGTCCAACAGTAACTGGCGTCGCATCCATAAAGTGCGTACGACCAATTTTTACAACGTCCATGAACTCCGTAGATTTTGCCTGCAAAGTGTCACGCAATGCTTCTAAACCCGGAATAGTCAAGTCAACAACTTTTTTGTAAGCAGCAATGTGCATCGCCGTCGGGAAAGTATCATTTGATGATTGAGATTTATTGACATCGTCATTTGGGTGCAAAGCTTTTTGCTTATCCATCAAATCTCCACCTTGCAAAACGTGTCCACGATTAGCAACAACCTCATTCACGTTCATATTTGACTGTGTACCTGAACCCGTCTGCCAAACCACCAAAGGAAATTGGTCATCTAACTTTCCTGCTAAAATCTCATCACATACACGACCAATCAATTCTGATTTTTCTTGCGCTAAAACGCCTAATTCAGCATTGGTCATAGCCGCCGCTTTTTTCAAAATAGCAAAAGCTTGTACAACTTCTACTGGCATTTTTTGTCCACCAATTTTAAAATTTTCGGTAGAACGCTGGGTTTGTGCCGCCCAATATTTATCTGCGGGTACATCAATGTATCCAATACTGTCTTTTTCTTTTCTGAACATTTTTATTTAGTTGGAAGTTGGTAGTTGTTAGTTGGTAGGCTAAGAACTACTTGAATTATGTTTACTGAAGTCTGATTTTTGCAAAGGTAATAAAGTCTTTGCATTGCCTGAATGATTAACGAATGGAGATTGTCTTGGTT
>CAYUNA010001080.1:0-1549 GCA_964445895.1 uncultured Saprospiraceae bacterium
GACGAATCTTTTTTTCAAAAAAGTTATCCACAATTTTTGCGTAGCGATTTTCAAATTTTTTGATATTTGAAAAAGGAAAATCTGTTTTTTAGAGAAAGTACCAAGATAGAATTAGGATAAAAAACATGATAATTGAAGAAATCTCTCAGTTTGCTAAAGCTTTTCCAACTTTTCCTTATCTTGTGTTCGTAATTTAGAGCTTGGCTGGTATTTATACTTTACTGACAACCAAGTATCTTTAACGCTTTGCCAAACCCCTAAGGGAATTGGTAAAAAATAATCTACCCATTCTGACTCGTTCCTTTTCCATTTAAAAAACTTAAAAAAGGCTCAAATAACCAGTTATGCTCGCATTTTTTAAATTTCTTAAATAAAAAAATTACTTCGCCATAACGGGTAGGTTATTTATTACCAACTCCCTAAATCGTTAATTCTCAATTAGCGTATTGGGAACACGAAACTAAACGAACTCTCAAAATCAAAAAAACAATTTTTATGAACAGGCTTTTTTACACGCTCGTATTTTTATTTGTAAATACCTTTCTTATTGGTCAAGAAACAATAATCTTAAAAAATCCTTCTTTTGAGGATATACCTCGAACAGGAAAAGCACCGGATGGCTGGTATGATTGTGGCTTCCCAGGAGAAAGTCCACCTGATGTCCAACCGAGTGAAAATAGTGACCCATTTTTTGGAGTGACTCAACAAGCAACTGATGGCAACACCTATATAAGTATGGTGGCTCGCGATAATGATACCTGGGAAATGGTTGGGCAAAAATTGGATAGCCCACTCAAAGCAGAGATGAACTACCACTTAACGGTAGATTTATGTCGATCAGCGGTATACACAAGTATGAGTCGTGTTACAAATCAAGTTGCTAATTACACTTCTCCATTAAAACTTCGCATCTGGGGCGGTAATGGTTATTGTGCAAAAAAAGAACTTTTGGCAGAAACACCTTTGGTAATTAATACTCGCTGGCTCAAATATGATTTACGACTTGCTCCAAGTGAAAATTTCCAATATTTAGTTTTTGAATGTTTTTATAAAACGCCTTTCACATTTCCTTATAATGGCAATTTGTTAATGGATAATCTTTCTGCAATTAAAGAAATTTCCTTAGCAACTGCAGACAGTATTGCTGTTACAAAGCCATACAATATGGCAGAAAGTGCTGAATATGAAATAAAATCAAATGACTTAAACGAGTCGGAATATTCAGATAATTCAGCAATTAATGCCCCTCTGGACTCACTAGGAAACATCATTCGAGAATGGTCAACCGCTGGCGTTTTCACAGATACACTTCGCCATTTTTTAAGAGAAATGAAACTGGTTGATGATAATAGTGAGTTTTCGGAAGAAACTACTTTGCAGCTCAAACGATTGGTTAAAGACCTAAAACCTAATGATGACTACAACATTGTCGCATTCGGTATTTTAGGAAGTAAAAAGCGGAGGAAAGAACTGTCGCAACCTATTTATGATTTCATGGTATCAAATAATTTAACAACTGAACAAATCAAAATTGTCAAGGTCGCTATTG
>CAYUNA010001081.1:0-1544 GCA_964445895.1 uncultured Saprospiraceae bacterium
AAATTCTAAAGTGCCAAAGTAGAACTACTTAGACCTAAAAAAATAAAACAAATTTATGAAAGAAGTATTTATCGTATCCGCCGTCCGTACACCACAAGGAAGTTTTGGCGGAGCATTTGCGAATTTAGCAGCAACCCAGTTGGGTAGCACTGCCATCAAAGGCGCATTAGAAAAAGCAGGTGTGGAAGCATCGCACGTTGATGAAGTGTTCTTTGGAAATGTCTGCTCGGCAGGATTGGGGCAAGCACCCGCGCGACAGGCTGCATTAGGTGCAGGACTGGGCGAAAATGTACCTTGTACAACAGTCAATAAAGTCTGTGCGTCAGGCATGAAATCCATCATGTTTGCGGCACAAAGTATCATGTTGGGCTACGGCGATTTATTAGTTGCAGGTGGTATGGAAAGTATGTCTAACATTCCATATTACAACACAAAAGTACGTTGGGGCAGCAAATATGGCGACATTAGTTTAATTGATGGTTTGGCGTATGACGGCCTGCGAGATGCATATAGTCACACGGCGATGGGTATGAGTGGTGACACAACTGCAACCAAGTATGATATTTCGCGGGAAGAGCAAGACCGTTATGCCATTCGGTCGTACAAAGCAGCGGCAGCGGCTACGGAATCTGGTGTTTTTAAAGAAGAAATTGTTCCTGTAAGCGTTCCACAGCGACGAAAAGACCCGATTTTGATAAGCGAAGATGAGGAGTATAAAAAGGTGAAATTCGAAAAAATTCCTGCATTGCGTCCAGCTTTTAATAAAGATGGAACCGTGACGGCGGCGAATGCTTCAACCTTAAATGACGGTGCGAGTGCTTTGATTTTGGCGAGTGCGGCAAAAGTGAAAGAGCTGGGGTTAACTCCAATTGCTAAAATCGTTTCCTTTGCAGATGCTGCACATTCCCCGGAGTTTTTTACGACTGCACCGACCTTAGCTGCTCCGTTGGCTTTGAAGCGGGCGGGCATGACGATGAATGACATTGATTATTTTGAGGTCAACGAAGCGTTTGCAGTTGTTCCATTGGCATTCAATAAAATGTTGAATATCGATGAAGATAAAGTCAATATTTATGGCGGCGGTTGTTCGATTGGTCATCCATTGGGTGCTTCGGGTGCGCGGATTGTGACGACGTTGAACAATGTCTTACACCAGAAAAAAGGCTCGGTTGGATTGGCAACGCTTTGTAATGGTGGTGGCGGTGCTTCGGCGATGATTATTGAGAAAGTTTAAAACAATTGACGGTTGACGGCGAACGGCGGACGGTTGACGGGGGTGGTAGCGTCGGAGATTGGTTGTAATTTATAAAAAATAGCCTTTGGTTGGGGGACTGACTGAAGGCTATTTTTTTTGAATGAAAATTCAATCCTTTACAAAACTTCCTGTGCCGCACGATTCCTTTTTCATCTTTTAAAGTCCAAAAATAAACGCCCGTTTCGTAGCTGCGAATGTCGAGTTCTACGTTTTTTTTTACCTTAAATAATTTCCTTACTTCGCGTTCCTTAGAATAAAAATGCTGTTGTAAAATGCTCACACCATCCAC
>CAYUNA010001082.1:0-1543 GCA_964445895.1 uncultured Saprospiraceae bacterium
TGATTTTTTGAAATCACTAAAATAAAATTGATGAAAAATTTTCTACTTTTTACGTTCTCTATTTTAACCATAACTATGTTCGCACAAAATGCGCCCATTGATTTTGAAGCCAATGGAAATGGCGCAGATTGGGTGTGGACGACCTTTGAAAATGATAGCAACCCTCCATTGGAAATTATCTCCAACCCTGATCCAAATGGTATTAATACTTCTGATTCGGTTGCCGTATTTCAAGCCTTAGTGACGGGTCAACCGTTTGCGGGCGTTGAGTCGATGCACGGCGGTGGCGTTGGCCAATTTACCTTAAATCCTACGACCAGTAATATCAAAATCATGGTTTGGAAATCAGTCATTAGCGATGTCGGAATCAAGTTAGTTGACCCTGGCAATGGTTCTTTAGGTGAAATCAAAGTAGCCAATACTTTGGTTAATGAATGGGAGGAATTGAGCTTTGATTTTTCTTCTATGGAAGGTATTTTGTATGACCAAATTGTTGTTTTTCCTGATTTTGCGGCGCGAAACATGGACAATACCATTTATTTCGACAACATTGTTTTTGGTGAACAACAAGTATTTCCTGCCCCAATGACTGCTGCGCCTGACCCGACGATTGAAGAGTCAAATGTCATTTCTATGTTTAGCAATGTCTATACAGATGTGGCAGTAGATACGTGGCAAACTCCTTGGTCAAGTGGTATTTTGAGTGATATCCAAATTCAAGGAAATGATACTAAAAGATATAGTAATCTTAATTTTGTAGGAGTTGAAACGACTGGTGCCAATTTGATTGATGCCAGTGGCATGCAATTTTTTCATTTCGATATTTGGACACCGAACATGACGACTTTTCGAGTCAAATTGGTGGACTTTGGCGCAGATGAGAACTTCGATGGTGGAGACGATAGCGAGCATGAAATTATCTACGAGAATGTAGCGCAAGGGGAGTGGATTTCTTACCAAATACCATTAGCTGATTTTACTGGATTGACTTCTACGACGGATATGGCGCAGCTAATTTTTTCGGGTTTACCTGTCAATGAAGGCGTATTGTATGTAGACAATGTTTTTTATTCAAGAGATCCCGTAAATGTGGTGGAGTTAGCGACAGCTGATTTTAAAATATATCCTAATCCAGCGCAAACCTACTTTGAAATAAAAACGGATAAAATCGTTGAAAAAATAGCCATTTATAATGCGATTGGAGAATTGATAGTATCGCAAAAGAACGTTTCTGGATTAAATATTTCAGACCTGATTGCAGGCAACTACTTTGTGGCGGTAACTATTGGTGACAATACAGTAATTGAGCAGTTGGTAAAAAAATAAAGGTTTTTTGATACATTCCGTGAAATAGAATTTGATACATTGTAAAGTAAGTTTCTTTGACTTTTTCACAAAGCGATTTTAAAGTGGTAAAACGGTTTGCAAAAACCGTTTTACCACTTAACACCCCACCGCCCCGCGCCGCAGGCGCGGGGGAGTGAGGTATTTGAAGCTCGAAAATCTTGCGATTTTCTCGCTTCTTATAATATAAAGCAATTTA
>CAYUNA010001083.1:0-1542 GCA_964445895.1 uncultured Saprospiraceae bacterium
CCAAATTCTAAAGTGCCAAAGTAGAATTAGGTACTTACGTAAATGTAAATGCTAATCCTTCAACAACAATCGCGAAATCACTACTTTTTGGATTTCGCTTGTTCCTTCTCCAATCGTACACAACTTAGAATCCCGGTAAAATTTCTCAACTGGAAAATCCTTTGTATAACCATATCCACCGAAAATCTGCACCGCATCTGTCGAAATTTCCACCGAAACCTCCGAAGCATAATACTTTGCCATTGCTGCTTCAACGGTACATTTTTTGTGCGCATCTTTCAATTCACCTGCTTTACGAATCATTAATTCTGACGCATGAATTTTCGTCGCCATATCTGCCAATTTAAAAGCGATACCCTGAAATTTAGCGATAGACTTACCAAATTGCTGGCGTTCTTTAGCATATTTCAAGGCTGCTTTATAGGCACCATTCGCAATACCTAACGACAAGGCTGCAATAGAAATTCGACCACCATCCAAAATTTTCATGGATTGAATAAAGCCATCACCTACATTGCCCAAAACCTGACTTTTGTGTACTCTACAATCATCAAAAATCATTTCTGCTGTTTCTGACGCACGCATTCCCAGTTTATTTTCTTTCTTACCTGCGGAAAACCCTTTCGTTCCACGCTCAATAACGAAGGCAGTCATTCCGTGACTATCCAACAATTCGCCCGTTCGCACAATCACTACAGCAACCTCGCCAGATGCTCCGTGGGTAATGAAATTTTTCGCACCATTAATCACCCAATAATCGCCATCTTCCACAGCCACACAACGCATTCTACCCGCGTCGCTACCCGTATTCGGTTCGGTCAAACCCCATGCACCAACCCATTCGCCTGTTGCCAACTTGGGTAAATACTTCTGCTTTTGTTCTTCCGTCCCAAAACTCAGTATATGGTTGGTACACAACGAGTTATGTGCTGCCGTAGATAACCCGATAGAACCACAAACTTGTGAGATTTCGTCAATCACTGTAATGTATTCTGCATACCCCAAACCAGAACCACCATACGCTTCAGGTACGAGGATACCCATGAAGCCTAATTCTCCCATTTTAGAGAATAAATCACGTGGAAAATGCTGTGCTTCATCCCATTCCATCACATGTGGGCGGATGTGCGTTTCCGCAAAATCGCGAGCACTTTCTTTAATCATTTGAATATTGTCAATCGCTTCGACACTAGTCATATTATGTATTTTAATTTTTTGAAAAAGGGAGTAGGAAACTTTTATTGCAAATTTATCAAAATTTACGATATTCAAACCGTTTATTGGGAGTTTTGTTTTGGAAAAGATAGTTTTAAAAACCATAAATAACAGTGTTAGGGTATTTATGCAACGTGTGGTAATTCATTCAGAAAGCGGCAGGGACGAAAGTTGGAGAGTAAAAATCAGATAGAATTTTGTGCATTTGCTATCTTTTGTCCGCCCGCACCACGTGTTTATTTTTTATAGACGGATTAAAAGTTCTTTTAAAGTATCAGGAGGGAGAAAATTGCAAATTTTCGACCTCCAATAAAAAATAGTGCGCGT
>CAYUNA010001084.1:0-1541 GCA_964445895.1 uncultured Saprospiraceae bacterium
TTAATTGCCACAGAAATTTCAAAAAATAAAAATGCCGCCTCGATTTGGTTTGAGGCGGCATTTTTTTGTTTAGATTTGTGAAACAAACATTTTTTATGCTAAAAAAAATCTTCATCCTTCCTATCCGCTTCTACCAGGCTGCAATTTCCCCGCTATTGGGCGCAAACTGCCGTTTTAAACCAACCTGTTCTCATTATATGGTCGGGGCAATCGAAGAATGGGGTGTTTTTAAAGGCATTTATTTAGGAACGAAACGCATTTTAAAATGTCATCCCTGGGGACCACACGGCTACGACCCCGTCCCCAAAAAAGACCCAAATCCCCAATCGAAATAGTCGAAATAATCAAGAAAATCGAGTCAATCAAATAATCAAACTATGTTAAGACGACCACGTAGAAACCGTCAATCTGCAGCTGTAAGAGGACTGGCGACAGAAACTTATTTAACACCAAATCATTTGGTCTATCCTTTGTTTTTAGTGGATGGTGAAGGTACAAAATCCGAAATTTCTTCCCTACCAGGTAACTTTCGAATGTCCTTGGAACACATTTTTCAAGAAATCGAAACTTGCCTTAATTTGGGTATCAATAGTTTCATGATTTTCCCGGCTATTCCCGATGCCAACAAAGATAAAACGGCAACTTACAGCTACCATCCCAATAACTTTTATCTAAAAGCTGCATTAGAAATCAAGTCTCGTTTTCCGCAATGTTGCCTGATTAGCGACGTCGCGCTTGACCCGTATAATGTGGACGGACATGATGGCGTAGTTCGTGGTGGAAAAATAGTAAACGATGAAACGCTACCGATTTTGGCGAAAATGGCAGTGGCGCAAGCAGAAGCTGGATTTGACCTGTTGGGGCCGTCTGACATGATGGATGGACGCGTTGGTGTGATGCGACAAGCCCTTGATAATCAAGGGTTTACCGATACCGGAATTATGGCTTACACTGCCAAATATGCCAGTGCGTTTTATGGACCATTTCGAGACGCGTTGGATAGTGCACCTTCCGAAAATGCAGAGGTACCATCTGATAAAAAAACGTATCAAATGAATCCTGCCAACAAACGGGAAGCACTGATTGAAGGAGCGTTGGATACGCAAGAGGGGGCAGATTTTTTAATGGTCAAGCCTGCGTTGAATTACTTAGATGTAATCCATTTGATGAAAGAAAATTTTGAATTGCCAATTGCGGCGTATCATGTTTCGGGCGAATGTGCGATGTTGATTGCTGCGTGTCAAAACGGTTGGTTAGATTATGAGAAAGCAATGCCAGAAACTTTGTTGAGCATTCATCGCGCTGGGGCGGATGTGGTAATTTCCTATTTTGCTAAAGATTTTGCGCGCATGCGGAAGGAGGGGAGCGTTTGATATTTATTCTTTAGGTAATTTCTGTCCGCATGCACCCAGAGATATTCTTTTTTAGACGGAACAAAAACCTTATATTTTAAGAAAAAATAAGGTTTTTACTCCGTCTTTAAGGATTTTCTCATAAAAAAAATGCAGTTCATTTTGAGCCGAAAATGATTAGTTTTTAAA
>CAYUNA010001085.1:0-1539 GCA_964445895.1 uncultured Saprospiraceae bacterium
TTAATGTCAACTAAATTGTCAATTATTTAAGAATCGAACCAGTAGGTTATTCTCTATCAATTCCCTAATATCAGAAAGTAATATTTTTTGTTTAAAATTTATAGTGAAATCAATTTATTTAAACAAAAAGTATTATTTTTGCACTATGAAAGAACGTACACTTGAAAAATTAAAAATTCTTGCTGACGCCGCCAAATACGATGTCTCTTGCTCTTCCAGCGGTAGCAAGCGGAAAAATACGAAAGATGGACTTGGAAATGCAACTGGCATGGGCATTTGTCATTCCTACACAGAGGATGGGCGATGTGTGTCGTTGCTGAAAATACTACTGACAAATCACTGTATTTTCGATTGTGCTTATTGTGTCAGCCGCAAGAGTAATGATAAAAAGCGGGCAGCATTTACGGTGCAAGAGGTGGTAGATTTGACGATTAATTTTTATCGACGTAATTATATTGAAGGATTGTTTTTGAGTTCAGGCATTTTTCATAGCTCAGATTATACGATGGAACGGCTGGTGCGGATTGCGAAAAAACTGCGGACGGAGCATAAATTTAATGGGTATATTCATCTGAAAGCCATTCCAGGCGCGAGTGACGAATTGTTGCATGAAGCGGGTTTATATGCTGACCGACTGAGTGTGAATATTGAAATTCCATCGGAAGTGAGTTTGAAAAAAGTGGCGCCAGAGAAAAATTATAAAGAGGTTTTGGAACCGATGGGCTATTTGAAAGAGCAAATTAGTGGATATAAAGCAGAAAAAAAAGTGTCGAAATTTGTTCCCAAATTTGCCCCTGGTGGACAAAGCACGCAGCTCGTAGTCGGTGCAACGCCAGAGAATGATTTTAACATTTTGCAGTTGTCGAATACCTTGTATAAAGAGAAGGAACTGAAGCGGGTTTATTATAGTGGTTATATCCCAGTAAGTGAGGATAATCGTTTGCCAGTGTTGAAACAGCCACCGTTGATACGGGAAAATCGGCTATATCAAGCGGATTGGTTGATGCGGTTTTATGGCTATAGTTGGGACGAAATTGTGGATGAAAAAAATCCTGATTTAGACTTGGAGGTTGACCCCAAATTTGCCTATGCGTTGCGTCACCCTGAACAATTTCCAGTGGATGTCAATACGGCTTCTTACGAAATGATTTTGCGAATTCCAGGGATTGGAGTGAAGTCGGCGAAGAAGATTATCTCGGCGCGGCGGCATGGAAAATTACGGGAATATCATTTGAAAAAAATTGGTATGGTGTGGAAACGAGCGAAGTATTTTTTGCTTTGTGAAGATAAAAATTTTCTGCACGTTGGCGGAAAACCAGAGGATATTCGAGCGCAGGTTTTACAGCCGACGACGAAGCGGGGAGTGCAGTCGATGGCGCAGTTGAGTTTGTTTTGAAAATAAATAGGTGTAGGGCCTTAACATCAGTTAAGTACTACGAGGCACTTAAGTAACATTACATTTGATACACCGTCCTTTCCTTAAATGGCGGTGTACCAAATGTAATGCTATAATTCTTTAGCTATCATCAGTCCGTCCGC
>CAYUNA010001086.1:0-1537 GCA_964445895.1 uncultured Saprospiraceae bacterium
GATATCTATGATTGCGTAGGTTTTGCTCAAGATTTTTTTTTGGTATATTAAAGTTAAATTTAGTTCAATTTTAGTGTACTTTGCATTTTACCAATATCCTGATTTTCAAATACACCAATATACTAAATTTTTATGATCACAAAATTAAATCTTTTCGTTGCAATATTTGCCATTTTTCAAACATTAAATTTAGGTTGCGGACAGAAAGGTACAGCCGTTTCTGAACAAAAAACTATAGAAGTTGTTGATAATGAGTCAATTGTAGAAGGAGATGTACCCGAAGAAAAAAAGGAAGTTATCGTTGGTGCAGCGCAATTTGACCAGTACGAAAACTTAATTGCAGGTAAAAAACTGGCATTATTGGTCAATCAAACCTCTACGGTAGGGGAGACGCACCTTGTAGATGCCTTGCTTATGCGTGGTGCAACTATCAAAACGATTTTTGCGCCCGAACATGGTTTTCGCGGTACCGCTGATGCGGGTGAAAAGGTATTAGATGGAAAAGATACGAAAACGGGGCTGCCTGTAATTTCGTTATATGGTAAAAATAAAAAACCGACGGTGGCACAGTTGAAAGGTATTGATATGGTAGTTTTTGATATTCAAGATGTGGGCGCAAGATTTTATACTTATATAAGTAGTATGAGTTATGTAATGGAGGCGTGTGCAGAGCAAAATATTCCGTTTTTGGTGCTGGATAGACCGAACCCGAATGGGCATTATGTAGATGGACCAGTGTTGGAGAAAGGGTTTGAATCTTTTGTGGGGTTGCATCAAGTGCCCGTCGTACATGGAATGACCGTAGCAGAATATGCGCGGATGGTGAACGAGGAAGGTTGGTTGAAAAATGGCGTAAAATGTGATTTGCAATGGGTGACTTGCCAACATTACGACCACAAAACGTTTTACCAATTGCCGATTAAGCCTTCTCCGAATTTGCCGAATATGCCGTCGATTTATTTGTATCCTTCGTTATGCTTTTTTGAGGGAACAAATGTGAGTGTGGGACGAGGAACGAATTTCCAATTTCAAGTGGTTGGTGCGCCCAATTTTACGAATGGTACTTATGAGTTTACACCCAAACCAATGCCTGGCGCGAAGTATCCCAAACATGAAGGAAAACTATGCAAAGGCTGGAACTTATCGGAATATACTACGGGAGAATTACAGATTAATTATCTAAATATTCGATTTTTGCATGAGTTTTATAATGGTTACAAAGACAAGAATAACTTCTTTTTAAGTAACAATTTTTTCAATAAACTGGCGGGGAATCAATCTCTAAAAAAACAATTGCAAGCAGGAAAAACCGTTGAGGAAATTCGAGCATCATGGCAGCCTCGATTGTCGGATTTTAAGGCAAAGCGAAGACAATATCTACTATATATTGATTTTGAATAGACTTTTTTGCCTATTTTTGAAATCGAAAGGACTGAATTATGACTCATGCAGGAAGCTGCATTTCTTTACTTCGCGTTCCATTTCTACTTTGGCACTTTAAAATGAGGTATTCGTATCTTGATGGACGTTCTTTTTT
>CAYUNA010001087.1:0-1537 GCA_964445895.1 uncultured Saprospiraceae bacterium
TGTAAACATTACTTTTATTTTATTCGCTTGCTGGCCAGGGGTTGTGTAAATAAGTCCAACCAATTATATTCATTTTGCAAATGTAAAACTTTTCTACTAAGTAACGATGAAATAATAAGTCCGGCAAGTGGACAGTGTATTTTTTTGCTCAGTTTTCTTTTAAAAGAGGGAGTATTGTTGATACTATGACTGATTTTAAAAGGAAAATGAGGACAAAAAGACCTGTCGAGTTGGCGGAGTTATTTTTTCACCGTTACTAAAGTCCTTTTTCGTCCGCAAAAAGTCATTGTCGATTGAGCGTTTTGTAATTTAAAGCGTTAAAATCATATCTTTGCAAATCGACAAACAATAAATCTATTAACTACTTGAAAATCAGCCATTTGCTGTTTTTAGCAGTTTAACATAAGTTTTATAATATAATGAAAATCAGAATTTCAATCTTCGCAAGCCTCATTCTCGGCGTTATTTTCTGGCAATCTTGTTCTAATGATTTAGATTTGAATGCAGACTGGCAAAATATTCCTATCGTTTATGCTTTCATTGATGTCAATGACGAAAATCATTATGTTAGAGTCGAAAAAGCATTTTTAGACCCAACAACTAGCGCAGTGGAAATTGCGCAGATTTCAGATTCCATTTATTACGACAATATCTCTGTGAGTATTCAAGTGAATGGCAATCAAATCGTTAATCTTACGCAGGTCAACGGTGAAGATGAAGGGATTTTTAAAGAACCAGGTAGTTTCGCTAATACGCCGAATATTTTGTATAAAGTTTCACAGGCAGATGCTAATTTTCAAGCAGGAGACGTCTTAGAATTGCAAATTAACCGGGGAGATAATTTACCAATCGTCACTGCCCAAACAATAGTAGTTGGTGATGCGGATGTAAGAACACCAAGCTTTACATTTGATGGAGAAAAAATAGATTTGAATTTTAAAAATAATCCGCCTACTGCTATCCGATGGAGACCCAGCGAATTTGCGCCAGTTTATGACCTCAAATTGCGATTTACTTATGAAGAATACCTAGTTACAAATCCTGGGCAGCGAGAGACCTTTACTATTGTGATGAATGTTGATGGAGATATTCAAAACGATAATGAAGAATCAACCATTGGTCCTTTGGGGACATCAGGTATTCGTGCTTCAGAATTTTTTGGTTTTGTTGCAGCGAATATTCCAGTGAAAGAGGATTTTCAACGGGTATTTAAGCAAATAGATATTCAAGTCACTGGTGGTAGTCAGGAAATTCAGGAAACATTCAATATTTTGAATGCAAATACGGGAATCACTAGCGCACAAGATATTCCACTTTATACCAACTTGAGCGAAGGAAGAGGTATTTTTGCATCTCGCAACAAGATTCTGGATACCAGAGGTTTGGCACCGTCTTCTCGTGATTCTTTGGCGAATGGGTCGCAAACAGCACAGCTTAATTTTTTACAATAGAGTTGTGTTTGACTAAAAAGAGTTTAGTATCTTACCTTGTAACAAAAGTTTCCTTGAATTTTCTTAAAGGGAGTTTGAGGGATAAA
>CAYUNA010001088.1:0-1535 GCA_964445895.1 uncultured Saprospiraceae bacterium
TCCAAAAACAAATCCTCCATCCCCACCTCCGAATCCACTTCCTCCAAATAATACCCATTTTGAATTGCTGAATATGTCGAAATCAACGTAGTCACCACCGTTTTCTTAGTATTAGTGACTTGCTCAAAAACCGTTCTTTTGCGCCGCAATTTAGCGACATAATCCTTGTTAATGACGTATTCTTTATTAGAAAACTTAGCTTCACAGAGATTAATCATTCCGTCTTTTCTATCAATCAGCAAGTCGATTTGTGCGCCAGGAATTTCTTTATTCCCTTTAAAAAACCAGGAAGAAACCTGCGTAAATGTGCCAGTCAAACCTAATTTTTTTAAAATCTGTGCGGTGTGCAGCAAGCAAATATTTTCGTAAGCATAACCACTCCAAGCAAGGTATTGGCTGTCGTTTGACAAATGCTGCCATGAATTTTTGAGGTCAGAAACATTACCTTTGATGAACCGCAGATAAAACAACGAATACATATCAATCAACCGATAAATGCTTTCTTTTTGCTTTTTTTGAAAGGGTTGAAACTTCAACACAAATCCACTTTCGACCAACTCCTGCAAAGCGCGGCTAAATGTCCCTCCATCTGGCAAACCCGATTTTTTAATCAATGGATTTCGAGCCAAACCATACGGGTGTCGCGCGAGTGCTTCGACGATGGCGATGTGATTGGTCGCATTTTTAAATAAGGAATAATACAGCTGTTCGTATTCATCGGAAAGTAGTCCAGTTGAAGAAAAGCAAATTTCATCAATGAGTTGCGTGACGCTTTTTCCAGTAGTCAATTCGTTGAGGTAGAATGGAATGCCGCCCATCACCATGTAAAGTTGCAGAATCTGATATTGCGAAAACTTCAGCCTTTTTTGTTGACAAAATACGGCAGTTTGATGGAGATTAAATGGTTCTAATTTAAGCCGTCGGGTGACTCGGTTGTAAAGTCCGCCCTTTGATTTCAATAATTTTTTACGCATCCAAGAAGCCGCCGAGCCGCAAGCTATCAGCAGCAAATGATTCATTTTAGAACCATGTTGATTCCAAAAATATTCTAAAGCAGGTACAAATCCCGAACGAGGCGTGTCCAACCAAGGCATTTCATCAATGAAAACCACGACTTTTTGGTCTGTCTCATTTTCAAAACTATAAAGATAATCCGTCAAATACGAAAACGCCATGCTCCAATCTTTCGGCGGAATAATTTCTTGCTGACCTTTGGTTAAGCGGAGGTATTCTTGAAAAAAATTACCAATTTGGACACTTGCGGGCTGTTCAAATGCTCCAGAAAATGAAAAAGCGATTTGGTCTTTCAAATGTTCGTATATCAAATAAGTTTTTCCAACCCTTCTTCTTCCATAGACTGCTAAAAATTCAGCTTGTCCAGACGCTACAATATTGTCCAAAATGGTCAACTCTTTTTCCCGGCCAATAATTCTCTTTTCCATATTCAAATTTTATAATTGGAGAAATTATGGTAAATATAGCACATTTCTCCAATTATAAAATCTATAACTGGAGAAATCTCTCCAAAAACACCA
>CAYUNA010001089.1:0-1532 GCA_964445895.1 uncultured Saprospiraceae bacterium
CGAGGCGGCTTTAGCCGCAGAGCAAAACGTAAAGAAAGTTTTTACACACTGTACTAAGTGCCGCATAATGATTAAAACGAAAGGTAAGAAATTCTTGACTTGGCTAGCGTAAATCAAGCTTTTTTCTGTTTTAGATTGAATTATGAAACAAATTGGGCATTATTTTTAAAACAAAAAATATAAAAAACAAAAAACAAAAACTTTGCTATAATATATTGATAATCAAATAGATACAGGTTTAAAAGTAAGTTTTAAAAGTTATACACAAAAGAATGTGGAAAATTTTAATTGAAAATTATTTAAAAAAATTTGTTTTAATTAAATTAAATGTTTTAAATTTGCATCATCAAAACAATTTAAAACAAAAAACCATTTTACACACATTAGATATTATCAAATTCACTATTTCACAACATGACAAAAGTAAGTAACGATGACTACATTTCAGTTAAACCGCGATAAGCCCTTATTCAACCAAAAACAACGAAGCTCTCTTGAAAAGATTGGTCAACATTGGTTCAAGATTGTGTTGGCGATTTTTGCGCTACACATTATTTTTAATAAAGATGTGAATATTCAGGTCAACTTTAGTGATAAAAATCATAAAGAAGTGGCGGATATTTCTAATGTACAAAAAATGCCTGCATCCTTTGGTGGTACGGCAACAGCGGCAACGCCTGTGTTAACTACCAATAAACCAAAGGCTCAAACCAATTTGAGCGCAATTGCAGGTATTGCAGACAAAAAAGCGAGCAAAAAAACAACACCAAAGAAAGTAGAAAAAGCGGTGGTTAATCATGATTTGAAAGCATCGCAATTTAATAATTTGTCCTTCATTTTGAATCGGGAATATGCTCGTAAAAAAGGAGTGCCGTATAAAATTGTTGATGAAAAAATGGAGACTTGTCGCCAATACGTAGAGCGTTTTGCTCGGGTGGCGATTGCTGAAAAAGAACGATTTGGAATTCCTGCGAGCATTACTTTGGCGCAAGGATTATTAGAAACAGATGCCGGGGCAAGTCGCCTTGCCAATGAATCAAAGAATCACTTTGGCATCAAATGCCGCAAAAAATGCAAAGATTGTACTTGCCGAAACTACAAAGACGACGACGAATTTGATATGTTCCGCGTCTTTGAATCTGATTGGGCAAGCTACCGCGAACACTCGGAACTATTGAGCACTAAACGATACGTCCACCTGAAAAATTTATCGCAAAAAGACTACAAAGGCTGGGCACGAGGCTTATCAAAAGCCGGCTACGCAACTGATAAAAACTACGCAAAAAAATTAATTCGCATCATCGAAACACTGGATTTGTATCAGTTTGATGCTTAAAAATGGTTGACGGTATACGATGGACGGCAGACGGGGCAAAGTGGGAAATGATAATCTTTGCTGCAATCATCAATTTAATCGGTCAATTTTTCGTCAGCCATCCACCGTCAACCTCAAACGAACACGATGCAATATTTCTCATAGTATGTTTAGTTCTTAACTTTGAATGTCTCGGCGGTGTCGGGACATTTTTTTT
>CAYUNA010001090.1:0-1532 GCA_964445895.1 uncultured Saprospiraceae bacterium
TTTTGTTCCTTAGCTATCTTCTGTCCGCACGCACCACTAATTTCTTTTTTTAGAGAGGGAACAAATTAGTGGTGCGGTCGGACAGAGAATAGCTAAAGACCTATCATTACTTTAAAGTGCCAAAGTAGAAATAAGTGCCTCGTAGTAATTAAGTCTAAGTTTTCTCTTTGAAAAAAATGCAAAGATAGAGTCTCGTCAGCTAAAACAAGGACTTTTGAGAGAATGTTTTAAAGTAGGTCTAAAAATAGATTTCCAGGTAACCATTTTTTGGAAAAAGATAAAAAAGGCGTGATATTTCAATCAAGATACTTTTTATAATCCTCATCAATTCCTTTATTTTGCCAAAAACAAATCATCAATGCCCTATTTTCAAATTGCTATCCTTCTCCTCGCCCCCTATTTTTTAACCAAACTCACCCATCATCTCAAAACGCAAAACTGGTTAAGTCCCGTTTTATTGTGCTATGCTTTGGGTATCATTTTGGCGAATATTCCCGGTTTAAATTTCGATACGTATATTTCTAAAACAGCGAGTGAAGCCACCATTTTATTAGCTATTCCATTACTTCTTTTTTCTACGGATTTGAAAGGTTGGCTTCAGTTGGCGAAAAGCACAATTTTGTCTTTTAGTTTGTGCGTTTTTAGCGGGATTTTGATGTCTATTTCAATGGGAATTCTTTTTAAAAATAAAGTCCCCGAAAGCTGGAAAGTCGCAGGAATGATGGCGGGATTTTTTACAGGAGGTGCGCCAAATATGAACGCGATTGGGATTGGATTACAAGCCGACGAGTCGCTAATTGTCTATTTAAATGCAGCAGATATTATTTGTGGAGGCTTGTTGCTGATTTTTTTAACTTCAATAGCTCATCAATTTTTAGGCTACTTTCTATCTGATTTTCAAGGAATTAAAAACTCTAATTCAAATTTTCAAAATGAGAAAAAATTAACTGAGGAAAATGTTACATTAAAAAATAAATTTGACATTTTAAAATCAATAGGATTAGCCGTGGCGATTTTAGGATTGTCTATTGGGTTAACTTATTTAATTACTGGAAAAATTGAATCGGCAAGTTTGATTATTTTACTCTTGACCAGTTTGAGTGTTTTGGCTTCTTTTGCTACAAATATCAGACAGCTAAAAGGCAGCTTTGAAATGGGTGAATACTTGCTCTATATTTTCTCCATCGCCATTGGTTTGATGGCTAATTTTGGCGATATTTTAGCAGAAAGCAGCTACATTTTATGGATGATGTTTTGTGTGATGTATGGAACTTTTTTGCTGCATTTATTGCTCGCTTATTTATTTAAAATTGACCGGGATACAGCTTTGGTGACGGCGGTGGCTTCTATTTACGGGCCGGCATTTGTCGGACAAGTGGCGAGTGTGATTGGCAACCGACAACTCTTATTTTCAGGTATGGCAACAGGATTGGTTGGGTATGCGATTGGTAATTTTTTGGGGATTGGTGTGGCGGAGTTATTGCGGTATTTGTATTAAGTAAGTTGTGTTAAGTGCCTCGTAGTAATTAATT
>CAYUNA010001091.1:0-1525 GCA_964445895.1 uncultured Saprospiraceae bacterium
AATTAAGCGCGGGTAGCGGATACCTTCAAGGTCTAATGATTACCCACAAGTTTTAGTTCATTGACATAAAGATTAAGAAAGCGTCCACCATGGTTTTTAATTCAGAATTAGCACGGTTAAGAATTTTGAGCCCTGGTAAAGGATGACGCTTAGAGGGAAAAAATCCTCCCAACTGTCCAAGTAGAATACAAAACTCTTCAACAGAAGGAATTTTATCGGGTTCAAAGCGCACTTTTTCATTCATATTTAAGTGAATCCACCGATACAAAACCTCATGCTGAACGGGTGTAATTCCAAACTCATAAATGGATGTATTAGGCTGATTTTCAGCGGCATATCTCAATTTAAAAACATTCATAACGGCTATACTATAAGTTGAAATGGCATTTTTTAAACGATGAGCGGTATGCAGTTGTAATTCTTCGACTTGAGCACCTCCACTTTTGAGTAAAAAATGGAATCGTTCGATTAGCCACCGCCAGGTGTAATATTTCACCACCGTTTTGGCTTGTAGGGCATTTTCAACGGGTAAAGTAGTCAATAAAATCCAGTGAATAGGTTCGCCTTTTTGGGGTGGATTGACCTGTTTAACTTCGATGGCAGTCAATTTAACGGGAGGTAATTTGTCCCTTCCAGCGATTTTTTTGACCAATTCGGTTTTCACTTCACAATAACGAAGTGCTACTTTTACTTTACGCTTTTTACAATTTGTGGCATCCGTAATTTGAATCCTGTATTGTTTTTCAATCGGACAAGCGGCTAATCGTTCTCTTAGTTTGAGTTCGTCATCCACTAAATTACGATTGTATTGCGAGCGAAGTAAAAAATGCATGTTTTCATGCCGGGGAGTGGTCAGCAATTCCATAAAATCTGCCTCACGGTCAGCTACATAAACGACCTCTAAGTTAGGATGTTCGATACAAAGCTGGTTACCTCTTTTAAAGTGCTGAATCCACCGATAACTTTCCTTGTCTTCAACTGGCAAATATCGGCGTTCATTACTTTTACCAAAGTAGGCGATATCTCGCATGGCATGGGTTTGTTTTAACAAGCCTATCGGACTACATACTTCGCTGACTAACAAACTATTATGTGTCCAAATCCCTTTGCGGTGTTCGTAATTAAGACAACCTAAATCATCCGCTCCTTTTTTGGGCGTATAATCAAATTCAACCGTATCGGTTAATTGAAAAATACGCTGCTTTTTAGAACCTTCTAAATAGCAGGATTCAAAACTTTTGAAATGGGCTTGAATAATTTTGGACGCTTCTACTTTTTTGTTTTTGAAAAAGCGATATGCTCCTTTTGTGTCAGCCCAATTTTTTAACGCCTGAGGAATTGGTTTTTCTATTCCTGCAGATAATTTCTTAGCTATTTTTTCAAAACGTGTATTCAATCGTTTGTCCCCAAACGATGCCGTAGTTGATAATTTTTTTATGGATGTCTTCATCCATTTTATTTACGACTTTTTTCTTAATCTTTATGTCAATGAACTCTTAAAACTTGTGGGTAATCATTAGACCTT
>CAYUNA010001092.1:0-1524 GCA_964445895.1 uncultured Saprospiraceae bacterium
CTACCGTACCTATACAGATGGGCAAGTTCATTGAAATTATTGTATATTGTTCAAATGGGAAAGAAATCAACAAGTATATTCACGGATACTCGTTTAGACAAAGCACAATTAGATTTATTGAGAGGGATGACCAATCAGTATTCCGTTATCCTACATCAAATTGGTAAAAATAAAAACGAAGAGACTCGTTTTGCAAATTTTATCAATAACAAAAAAGTAACACCAGAACGCATCCTACGCCATCATTGGCAAGAAGTTGATGCGGACTGGTCGTCCAAACATATTTTGGTGACAAGTGATACTTCCACTTTAACATTTGCTAAACGTAAGGATAGAGAAGGCTTAGGCTGTGTTTCTGACAAGACAACGAAAGAAGGATTTCATATTCACCCCTCTGTTTTTCTCGACGCTACTACTGGCTCAATGCAAGGTTTGGGCGGGTTAAAAATCTTTAAAGACGATTTTGCCCATACCAAAGCAGAAAAAAAAGCACGAAGCGAAAAACAGAAGAATAGACGGAAATATACTTTTGAGCAAAAACAGGGTCATAAATGGCTTAGCTCTCCAGTTCAAGCAATAGAAAATTGTCCTGCTGCTGCTCGATACACCTTAATGGGAGATCGAGAAAGTGACATTTTTGAGTTAATGCACTTGACGCTTGATAATCATTGGGATTTTGTTTACCGCAGTAGAAGCAACAGGCTTTTGAGCGATGAAAATCCCAATGAAAATCATGAAAATCAAGACCGAAAATTACAGGAAGCCATAGACCGTTGGCAGGTGAGACACACTTATGACATTAACTTGGCAGCAACGAAAAAACGTACCGCACATAAGGCTAAACTTCATGTGAAATTTGGTACGGTTACAATCGCTAAACCGAGGTCTGTCAAAAGGGAGGATATGCCTTCTAAAATAACCTTACAAGTAGTTGAGGTAGAAGAAGACCGCAACACCGTTGTAGCGGATGAAAAACCTGTACATTGGGTGATTCTTACTTCTCACCCGATCCATACTGTAGAACAAGCTTTACAAATTATAAAGTGGTATCAATGGCGGTGGACAATAGAAGAACTGTTTAGGTCTCTAAAATCCAAAGGGTTAAAGATTGAAAGTTCAGAGGTAGAAACCTTTCATGGGCTATCCAATCTAACGACATTGGCACTGTTAGCCGCGGTACAAACTATGCAATTGGTCAAAGCAAGAGACGGAAATACGACCCAAAAAATCGGAGATGTTTTTTCTAAAAAAGAGCAGAACTGCATCGTTCTACTCAACAAAAAATTAGAAGGAAATACTCAAAAATCAAGTAATCCGTTTCCCTTAAATTCTCTGGCTTTTGCCTCTTGGGTCATTGGTCGTTTAGGAGGCTGGAACGGATATAAAAAATCACGCCCTCCTGGTCCGATTATTATGACAAGAGGTTTAGCTCGTTTTTACCTTATTTTAGAAGGCTACTACCTTCTTCTTTAGATAATATACAATAATTTCAATGAACTTGCCCATCTATATAGGTACGGTAGC
>CAYUNA010001093.1:0-1517 GCA_964445895.1 uncultured Saprospiraceae bacterium
GTCGAAAATTTGCAATTTTCTCCCTCCTGATAATTTAAAGAAACTTTTGTTACACGGTATTGAAAAATAAATTTTAATACCCAAAGAGTTCTAATCAAATCTTTACAATCTTAATCCCTTTGCCTTCATTATCATTCAAAAAACGCATGATAATTTTCTTTACTTCCGGGTTACTTGGAAAGGGTTTTATCACATCTCGTAATTCCTCTACACCGCCCGAAATTTCGCTCAAATCCGCATAACCAAAACCCATATATTCTCCCTCTTCCACTAAAACGACGGTACTTTCTTCCGCCGTTCTACCCTTATCAATTAAAAAGAAATCATCTTCAAAAATAGTTGAAATTCGCTCAATGGCTTCCTCCACCCGTTCGTTGTAATCTTCTGGTGATTCAAAACCCGCACAACCGCCGTAACATTTTTTTAAATGATAATCGAAACAGGGGCCTGCGCTATTTTCCAAACCACAAAAAATGGGACAGAGGGCATAATTGCGAACCACATTCATCATGCGTCCTTTTGCCCGCTTGAGGCTCGGAAATTCAGCGACGACATTCAGGATTTTTCGCCGTTTGGCAATTGGTTTTTCAATATCGAGACATAAGTAGCCGTTTTCATCTTCATAACTATAAATGACGACGGGGAAGTCGCGCATTCGTTGTGCTCGATTGATAAATGGACGTACCCGCTTGATTTCGTAAGATTCGTGAAGTAAGGCGACCAATTCGCTGCCCGTTATTTCATAGGAAATGTCGTGAACGTATTTCTGCAACTTACTCGCTTTATCCGATTTTTTGGAAAAATGTTGCGCCACTCGCTTTTTGATATTAATGCTTTTTCCAATATAAACTACATCGCCAAACACATCATACATATAATATACGCCGCAAGCTTCAGGCAGGGCATGGATTTTTTCTAAGCTCAAATTTTTGGGCAGTAGGGCTTCTTTCATTCCTAAATTTACCATGTCTTTTACCTCTTCCGCTGATTTGTCGATACCCATTATTTTTTCAAATAACTCGACGGTTGCCATGGTATCTGCCATTGCCCGGTGACGGTCGTTGACTTTTATTTTAAAATGTTTGATTAAGTTTTCCAAACTATACGACCGCAATCCAGGGAATGCTTTGCGCGACAAACGGACGGTACACAATTGCTTTCGAGTATAGGTAAAACCCAGTTTCCGAAACTCTTCGACCACAAAACTGTAATCAAAACGAACATTGTGTGCGACAAAAATCGCTCCTTCTGTCATCTCCACAATCTTCTTAGCGACCTCGTAAAATTTAGGCGCATCTTGTACCATTTCTTGGGAAATACCCGTTAATCGTGTGATGTTGTAAGGAATCGGACATTCTGGATTTATCAGTGTTTCGTAGCTATCAATCACCTTCTGTCCATCGTGTAGAACGATGGCAATTTCCGTGATTTTGCTGCGTGATGCGCTGCCTCCGGTGGTTTCGATATCTATGATTGCGTAGGTTTTGCTCAAGATTTTTTTTTGGTATATTAAAGTT
>CAYUNA010001094.1:0-1512 GCA_964445895.1 uncultured Saprospiraceae bacterium
GGACGGACTGATGATAGCTAAAGAATTATAGCATTACATTTGGTACACCGCCTTTATTATAATACCTGACCTGATTTACCAACCGTATTTCGATTCTGCAAACGTATTATCCGTTCCTTTTGGTTCACAAATCTGGTCAGCCAAGTCCCCTATTAACCACCATTTTACATGAATACCCTTGCGCACCTGAATCGCGGTATAAATGGTTGTTCCAAACTCAATTAAATTGAAAATAATCGCAGTTATCATATAAGCGATATAGGAATTAGTGACGGCTCCATCTCGAAAAACAATCGAAACCGTCCACCAAAAACCAACACTATTGACGAGTAAAACCGAGACCTGAGACAATAACGCCTGTGTACAATGCCAACGCACAAAATAAGCACCTTTGCGATTGCCCAAATAAAAAATCAGGGTTGCCAATAAATTCAAAATCGGCAATGGCAAACCAGCGACAATGGCAACAAGTGACATCAAATAGCTATTGCATGCACGTTCACTTTCGTGGTCATCTGGTTGATAATCAAATGGTTGTATAGTAATCATAATCCTTTATTAATGTTCCAAATCCAATTGGAGAGTATTAAAAGAATAGCAAAAATCGCAAACCACTTATTTCGAAAAACCTGCTCTATTTTTTTGTAAAAATCAAACAACGTTTCTTTTTTAAAACAGTAGTCAAAAGCTATCCAAAATGGGCAGATGATTAGAATCATAAAAATGACTAAGCCCAACGGATTCCAGTAAATGGCACCAACCAAATCTCCCTGCATGATAGCACGAACAGACCGGGTAGAGCCACAGGAAGGGCAAGGATAACCCGTCACTCGCTTGATTGGACAGAGTTCGATTGGAGATTGGCTATTGCTTGTTGAAGTTGCTTCGACACTCATGCCCAACCAGATAAATCCAACCAGACAGCCCCCCATCAATAAGAAGTATAATTTGGACTTCGTAAGGATATGGATAGGTCTGGATGGATTCATTTTTTAGTTTGTAAATTATGTCCGAGTACTTATCGCAATGCCTGGGCCAATTTCTCCATATTTTTTTCGCGAGTCGCCCCCATTATCAAAAATAAATCGACGATAGCCCATATGCCAAAACCACCACAGGTTAATAGTTTTCCAACGCCTAATCCTGTATCACCAATCATAAACCGGTCAATACCCAAGCTACCCGCAAAAAGCGAAATAATCAACATCATAGTCGGGTCTTTAAATTGCAAAAACTGTACACGCGACCACTCTGACTCATCCATATCCAATAAGCGATTGCGAATGGGATGCACCTGATTGGATTCAAAATATTTGGCATTGGTCATTAGGTACATATCTGTTTTTGATGTATCCATGGTTTTCTATTTTTTTAAAGTTAAAATTGGTCTTACTCTTTTGGCTTTTCAGTTACGCCCTGTTTTTTTATAGTGATAACAGCTTCACTTTCATATTGACAAAATACGCCTATTAGACAGAAAATTGCCATTTTTTTCGATAAAACAAGAAGAAA
>CAYUNA010001095.1:0-1511 GCA_964445895.1 uncultured Saprospiraceae bacterium
ACTACAAATTTGTTCGTTTTTTAGTTGTAAATCAAGTGTTACACCTTAAATTACCTATTTGTTGGTACGCAAAACAAGGGATTTTTACCGTAAAATTTAATATTTAACCCCAGATTTAAAGAAAAACATAGCAACATTTTCCTTAATTTGCCCCCATGAAAATAGGTTTTGACGCAAAGCGGCTGTTTTTAAATAATACAGGTTTGGGTAATTATAGCCGAACGGTAGTCCGCAATTTGCAAGCCTTTTATCCTGAAAATGAATACCATTTATATACGCCTAAAATCAAACAGACAACCGAGCATCCCCACTTTTCAAAACCGCCATTTTATCTGCATACCCCCACTACCCCATTCAAGTCTTACTGGCGAAGTCGAGGCATTGTTCCTCAATTGAAGCAAGACAAACTGGACATTTTTCATGGTTTGAGTCACGAAATTCCAATAGGGCTAAATCGTTCTAAAATAAAAACGATTGTCTCCATTCATGATTTAATTTTCAAAACCAACCCTGATACCTATCCAGCGATTGACCGATTTATTTATGATAAAAAATGGGCATATAGTTGTAAAAATGCGGATGCTATTGTAGCAATTAGCGAAAGTACCAAAGCGGATATTATCAAATATTACGATGTCAATCCTGATAAAATTAGCGTTATTTATCAACCCTGTCAGCCGCTGTTTTACCAAATGCAAGCGGTAGAATCTGCTTTAAAAATTCAACAGCTTTATCCATTACCCAATGATTTTTTACTGTATGTCGGCAGCATTCAGCCGCGCAAGAATTTATTGAACTTGATAAAAGGTTATGCTTTACTGCAAAAAAGTGAGCAAATCCCATTGGTTTTGGTTGGAAATGGAGGAAAACATAAACGACAAGTGCAACAACTGATTGCCAGTTTAAAACTCGAAAAAAACGTGGTTTGGCTCGAAAACGTTTACAACAATCATCATTTACAGGCCATTTATCAATTGGCGACAGCATTAATTTATCCGTCTTTTTATGAAGGTTTTGGCTTGCCTGTGGTCGAGGCTTTATTGAGTAAAACAGCGGTAATTACCTCGAAGGTTTCTTCGATGCCAGAGGCGGGTGGCGAGGCTGCTTGGTGTGTGAATCCTCATTCGATAGAAGAAATTAGGGCAGCGGTAGAGGAAATTTTAAGTGATGAAATGGACCGGAAACGGCGAGTAGAATTGGGGTTTGAGTTTGCGCAGAGGCAGTTTGCAAGTAAAAAATTAACTGGAGAAATGATGTGTCTTTACCAGGCTCTTTTAGAATAGTCTCTTTATCTTTTTCACCAAGGAATTTTAAGGGAGCAAAAAAGAATATTTCGGGATGCGTTCGGCCAAGAGACTTTTTGAGACAACTTCAAGTAAGTTTTTCATCCTCAAGAACCCCACCCGCGTTGCTGCAGGCAACGCGCACTATTTTTTATTGGAGGTCGAAAATTTGCAATTTTCTCCCTCCTGATAATTTAAACTTTTGTTACACTGCACTGAATACAATGT
>CAYUNA010001096.1:0-1511 GCA_964445895.1 uncultured Saprospiraceae bacterium
TTTCGACCTCCAATAAAAAATAGTGCGCGTTGCCTGCGGCAACGCGGGTGGGGTTTTTGAGGGATAAAAAGCGTTTTTGCAAACGCTTTTTATCCCTCAAAAACCCTTTGAGAAAATTTAAATAAACTCTTGTTACACGGTAATAAATATACTGTAAAGTTAGTTTCTTCATCTTTTTCACAAAGGGGTTTTAAGGGAGCAAAACGGTTTGCAAAAAGCGTTTTGCTCCCTTAAAACCCCACCGCCCCGCGCCACAGGCACGGGGGAATGCGTTTTTTGAAGCTCGAAAACCTTGCGATTTTCTTGCTTCTCATAATATAAAGAAACTTACTTTACACTGTAATAAGCTCCCTAAAAGGAAAAAGATGCCGTTATAAATTGTGTAAGTTATTTTTGTCCAAGCACTTAAATACAAAATAAAGAGATTTCATTTTATATTTGCCCGTTCTTCAAAAGTTTTGCAAACTATTAACTATTCCAAAAAGTGAGTCAAATTTGTCCGACTATGTACTAGTATAGTATAAAGTAAGTTTACCATCTAAATAGCTAATTTCAATGAAAATCATTATTAAATTATTCATTATCGTTTTTGTTTCTATTTTTTCAGTGGCTGCTGTTAAAGCGCAAACCCCTTTTTCGACAGATTCTCATGTTTTGCATGGAGGACTTGGGCTGGGAGGTTATGGTGGAAATTTCGGTTTAGGAATCGGCGTAAATTCTTCTCCGATTCTAAATGTCACTTATGATCAAGGCATTATTGATAATTTTGGGATTGGAAACCTCGGTGTGGGCGGCGGAATCGCTGCGAAATTTTATGCGGTTAATAACTCTAATGTAGGTTGGACTCGAATTTTTCTTAGTGGTCGAGCAACTTACCACTTTGATTTTGTGAATTCCGATAGCTTTGATTTTTATGCTGGCGTAATGACTGGGTTTTATTTTGAAAGTAGCAACGATGATAGTGTTTATAGCCCCAACTCAGATTTGTTTGGTGGACCAATTGCGGGCATTAATTATTGGTTGACGCCGACGTTTGGTATTTATGGAGAAACTGGTTTCGGATTTGGTTTTTTGAATGGAGGAGTGAGTTATCAATTTTAAAAATTAGGGAGTTTGTAGAAAACGCCCTAACTTATTTTTGTACAAAAAAAAGCGATGCTCTTTGGGAACATCGCTTTATTGGGTATTTAAAAAGTACTTTTTGTTAAATTTGTATTAGTCAAAATCATAAAAATCATCGAAGGCATTATAATCGTCGTTATAATTTTCATTCGAGCGATGTTTATTTTGGTTTTTTCCTTTGGTGTTCATGCGTTTTTCTTTGCTTGGGTAACTTTTCTCAAGCCGCATCTTTTTTATTTTCTTTGAAGAATCTTTTTGTTGTTTCATTTTAAAAAAGGATTGAATTGTTAAAACATGGAACAAAACAAAAGGGCAATTCTGAAGAAAATCCGAAATATTAGTGGAATAAATAAATTTTTTTTTGAAAATAAGCAAAAGTGAATTAATAA
>CAYUNA010001097.1:0-1509 GCA_964445895.1 uncultured Saprospiraceae bacterium
CCCAATCTTCGTTATTGCTTGGATTTTCCTGCTCCGCAGCTGATAATATTTTTTACGAAAAAAACCTTTATTTGCGTAAAAATGGATGTATTTTACTTCTTCCATCTTCTTCGAAGTTTACACTTTACTCACATCTACCTCCAAATCCATCAATCGTTGTCGCGCATCCTCATATTTTTTAGCTGCTTTATAGCCCAAGAACAGAAAAAACAGAAAAATAGCAGGAAAAACCAATGCGAAAAGACCTGCAAAGTTGGAAATTAAAAATCTAAAACTAACGCTCAAATTGTAAAGTGCTAATAATCCATAAACCACCATAGAAACCTCAAAACTTAATTTTGGTTTATTTTTTAAGTTGTAAATACACCATCCATAAACGAGCGTCGGAATGACATATAGCGGTGGATTCATGGCACCGAATAGCGACAAAACGCCCAAAATAATCAAGGCAATCTTACCTTTTTTAATGTTTTTTTTAGCATCGTGAGCTGCTCGTTTCAAGTTAATTATCTCAACGTATTCGTCTTGGCTGGGCCAGCGCATCGTATCTAAAGGAGCTGATTCTAACATAGTAATTGATTTTTTAATTGCCGGCGATTCGCACCAGAGTTATCACAAGTCTAACAATAACAAAAATGGCAAAGAGTATCATCCAAGGGGAAGTTTCGCCATCATCTTTGTCCTTTTTGTACCCGTCTTTGATGACAACCGACCGTGCAGCATTATTCAACGCCTTTAAAACCAGATCTTCGTTGCTTTCTGTTTTTGATAAATTCTGTTTTATCAATTCTGGCGAGTATTGCAAGTGAATTTGACTAATTGCCAGGCGTTCCAATTGTAATTGTCTGGGCAGATTGATAATTTCTTCGGGTGTGACCAGCTTTCGTTCCATTGCCAATTGCTTGGCTTTTGCGACCAATTCTGGATTGAAATTATTGCCTTGTCGGACAATATTCATTAAATATTCATCCGAAGCCGTGGAGAGGTCATTATTAGGAAAAGTACTCATGATTGGATTTTAAAAAGGTAAAGAATAGTACTCCTGTTTTTAGCAAAAATCTGGCAAACAATTAATTGCTACTTAGGACTGTTTAAAGAATCCTTAAGCATTACGAACAATCGCTATAATTATTCTAATCACAATAAAAACGACGAATAATATCGTCCATGGCGATGTTCCTTTATCTTCTTTTTGCTCATACTTTCGTTCAGCAGTTTGAGCCATTTGTTGACTATTTGCTGACCAATTATCCAATTGTTCCGAGGTTGCCAGGTTTCTCTCTAAAGCCAATTTTTTGGCAACTTGTACTGCTTCTGAATCAAAATTGTGGGCTTGTTTGACCATGTTTAACAGCCGCTCGTCGGTGTAGCCAGCCATTTCTTGTTGGAATAAGTCACTCATTTAGAAAAGTTTTAAGGATTGCTTTAAAAAAAACTCAAGAATGTTATAAGTTATTCTTTAAACAATTCTATGTATTTAAAATTAGATTGCGTAACGTTGGTTAAAAA
>CAYUNA010001098.1:0-1508 GCA_964445895.1 uncultured Saprospiraceae bacterium
CTTAGTCAAAAAGATGCCTTCAAAGATTTAAAGAAAAACTAAACTTCACTAAAAATAGCATTTACAATTCATACTTTTCCAAACGCCGATACAACGCCGCCCGTGTTAATCCCAGATCATCTGCTGCTTTTGTAATATTACCTCGATGCTTGGTTATCGCTTTTTGAATCGCCCATTTTTCTAGTTCATCAAGGTTAAATGTTTGGATGATTTCGGTGCCTTCATCGTCATTATTTCTTCGGCTCTGCAATGGGAAATCTTCAGGCTGCAAAGCATTTCCTTTACTTAATATAATGGCACGCTCGACAGCATAGCGCAATTCACGAATATTACCTGGCCAAGAATAATTCTTTAACTTCCGAAGGGTATGGCTGCCAAATTTGATACCTTCGCGCTGATACTTTCGAGCATACATTTTTAAAAAATACTCTGCCAAAATGGGCAAGTCCTCCAAGCGGTCGCGCAACGGTGGCAACTCAATTTCGACGGTATTGATTCGATTCATCAAATCCTGCCGAAATCCACCTTCTTTTACCATATCATACAGCGGCATGTTGCTTGCACAAATCAATCGACTGTCCACATCAATCTGCTGATTTGACCCTACTTTCATTACTTTTTGACTCTGAATTGCCGTCAATAATTTAGCTTGAAATGGCAGTGAAAGATTACCTATTTCATTTAAAAATAGCGACCCTCCTGATGCGACCTCAAACCGCCCTACTCTATCTTCCCGGGCATCGGTAAATGAGCCTTTTTTGTGTCCAAACAATTCACTTTCAAATAAGGATTCTGTGATTGTCCTCAAATCTACATTGATAAAAACTTCATTGGCTCGTTGTGATTTTCGGTGAATTTCACGGGCAATTAGCTCTTTCCCTGTTCCATTTTCACCCAAAATCAAAACGTTTGCGTCCGTTTTGGCTACCTTATCTATTGTTTTAAAAATCACCTGCATTTGAGGTGAATTTCCAATAACCTCCCCGTACTGTTGGCCAATATCCTGCATTAGTACTTGCTGCTTACTTTCCAAAGATTGAATTTCTTTTTTTGACTTACTTAATTGATAAACAGCGTTGATAGTCGTTAATAATTTTTCATTGCGCCAGGGCTTTTCTACAAAATCAACCGCACCAATTTGGGTCGCTTCTACGGCTAAGTCTACATCACCATAAGCGGCTATCATGATTACATTTCCTTGTGGGTATAATTCCATAATTTTACCCAACCACATCAAACCATCCTGACCACTTGCGTTGCCTTTTCGGAAGTTCATATCCAGCAAAATCACATCGGGTTCATGCATACGCAACATCCGTGGTATGAGATGAGGATTGTGTTCCGTCACTACGCGAGCAAAATGTTGTTTTAGAAATAAACGAAGCGTCAACAGAATGTCTTCGTCGTCGTCAACAATTAGGATAGTGCCTTCTTTTTTCATTGGGTCTGATGCCTTTAGGAACGCGAAGTAAATAACTTAACATTCTTGAGAGGATATTTTGTTCTCA
>CAYUNA010001099.1:0-1508 GCA_964445895.1 uncultured Saprospiraceae bacterium
GGTGTATTTAGAAATAACTTTAATTCGGTTAAAGACATTGATGCAGCATTGAAAGCATTTAGAACCATAATAAATGGCATAAAAAAATCGGCAGCTATAAATTAATATAGCTGCCGATTTTCATTTTACCAACCCTGAGGGGTTATTCTCTACAAGCTCTCTAACTTCTCTCTATTTCTTCGGTGCTGCTGTATCTGTTGGCGCCAAACTTACCACAAAACCCTTCATTTTCTTCTTTTTCAAACTCTTGTTATAAGCTGTTGCTGATGCTTGGTCATCGAATGGGCCGAGAATGATTTTGTAGACTTTTTCGCCATCTTTGCCTTTTTCCATATTCATCAAAATATTTTCAAACCATTGTCCTTGCAATTCCGCAATTTTGCGAAAAGCACCGTCAATTGTACCCAAAGAAGCTACTTGAACGCCATATCCTTCACGCGCTGGTTTTTTCAATTGGACACTATATAACCCATAAGGTTGATATTCAGCACCTTTGACTAAAGTCATACGATCTGCGGCAGTGCTTTTAGATGCGATAACTGGTTTTTTAGATGTTTCTTTGATAACCGGCGCAGCCTTCGGTGCAGCTTTTTCGGTTGCAGTCACCTTTTCGATTGCTTTTTTCTCGGTATTGGTAGGTTTTGTCACCTCTTTTTTAGGTGATTCTGCTGCTACTTTAGCTATTTCTTTTTCTGTTGGTTCGGATTTTGGTGCTATAGCAGGTGCCGTAGTTACTGATGGTTCTGCCAGTTCTTTCACTATATCCAATCTTACTTCTGCAACTCCCGCTTTAACCAAGCCAATTTTTTCAGCAGCTGCTCGTGAAATTTCGACAATACGACCACTAATAAATGGGCCTCTATCTGTAATTTTTACACGAACAGACTTCCCATTATCCATACGGGTAACTTTGACAATTGAGCCAAATGGCAACGTTTTATGCGCGCCAGTCATATCATTTTTATTGTACAATTCACCGCTAGCGGTAGGTTTTCCGTGAAATTTGTCAGAATAATAAGAGGCAATGCCAACTTCTTCTTGTTGCGCTATCAGACCGACAGAAAAGAATAGGTTAAGAAATAAAATACTTGCAAAAAACTTCATGGTAGCATGTTTAGTTGAATGATGAATTGATGTAATCAAGTTAAAAATCAATTCTGTTTGGGGTGAATCAGCCTCGGCTAATTTTGTGTAGTTTCCCTTTGTATCATTCTAAAATTTTAAAATAAAATTGGATTACGGCGGTAAATTTAGGCTATTGTTACCAGAACTTCAAGGGTTGAGTCAAAAAAATACTGTTTTTTGAACATTTGTTTAGAAAATCAAGTATTAAGTTTTTTTTGCAAAATGAAAATTTAATTAACTGATTATCAATTTATTAGCAATGGTCTAAAATAACAAGGTCAATCATCTTAGAATAGTTAATTCGCTTACTTCTGTGGTCATTAGTACGCTGTGTAAAAAGTCATTTTGTATTTTCGAAAAATGGCTAAAGCCATTTTTCGAGG
>CAYUNA010001100.1:0-1507 GCA_964445895.1 uncultured Saprospiraceae bacterium
TTTTGAGTAGCGTCCTGATATTTATCAACTAAAATCATCAAGAACCAATTGTCCTAGCTGCGACTGTTGTATATTAAAAATATTTAACATATCTTTGTGCCTCTTACTCTATTTATATTTCAAAATGATATCGGCTAAACTTATTAGATTTCTTGATTATCAGTTGTATTTCTATGAAACACTATTTAACATTTACAACAACAAGAGGTCTAAGTGATATTTGAAATATAAAAAATCAGGTTTAAGCTAGGGCAAATATGTTAATTCATATTTGCCCTTTTGTATTAGATTTGTTATCCTAGTAAAATATTCTTCTGAAAATGCCTTGTCTCACAATTTTCTTTACATAAATTCTTTCGGATACTCTTTCATGTAGACGTGTTGTATGACATCAAAGGCAGTTACTACGCCTTTCAGTTCATTTCTTAAATTAACCACAGGCAAGGTCTTAAACCGCCTGTCTACAAACAACTCTGCTGCTGTACCCACTTTATCTTTTGGACTTAATTTGACAACTCCTTTTGTCATTACTTCTTTCACTTGTCTTGTATCCTTTTTTTCTGCATCATTTTTCCCTCTCCATAAATCAAAGCTTGTTATCAATCCTACAAGTTGACCATTTTCGGTAACAGGCAATTGCTGTAAGCGTTTTTTTACCATGATTGCATTTACCTGAGCCAAAGTGTCATTTGGACCAACTGTCGTTGGCTCTTTTGTCATAATATCGCGTACATGTTCGTTTAGCATATCAGTAATGTTTTTGATGTGAATAGGATAGAGGAGATGAATAATATATTGTGAATTTACGTTAAAATTTTACTAAAATGCAATTTTGAGTTATTTTATTTTTAATTAATTTATTTTTTTGGATTAAAAAACTGTTTATTTTTAATTTTTCGGTATTATATATAAATGTGTAGGCGAAAAAATGGGTTGGTAAAGTTTGACATTAGTTACTCAAATGGTGACTTTGAGTCACCACGTGAGTAGCATCCTATGATTTACCAACCAAAATCATAAAGAACCTTATATTTGTAATGACTTATTGTTCCGTCTTTATGAAGTAAGAAAATTATTGTACAATTGATTTGCCACTTGCTAGCGATGCTTCGTCGTTTTCTAAAGGAATCTGACGAATTTGACCTCTTAGAATCTCATTTGGACAGTTTCCGATTGTTCATTCGACGGCGAGAGGTGAGTGATTATCATCGCACAAATTTTCAAAATATTATTGGTTTTGTACGGAAACAATTGGCTTTGCCATTAGGAGATAGGAGGGAGCGAGAAAAATTGCGCAAGGCAATTGAAGCTGAGGCAATTTTGACTGAGCGAGAATGGTTGTTGGGGAATTTGAATTGAATAGGCACAAAAAAAAGCGCGAAGTAAAAACTCCACGCTAATTTTAGTTTCATTTGAAAACACAAAAAAACTCTGCGTTCAATTCTTTTCTCCTTAGTAAAAGTGATTTAATAAGTTGAGCCATAATGCGTAGTAATTTTTTCTTCTA
>CAYUNA010001101.1:0-1506 GCA_964445895.1 uncultured Saprospiraceae bacterium
ATCTCGCCCCTAACCTACCCTCGAAAAATGGCTTTAGCCATTTTTCGAAAATACAGAATAACTTTTTACACAGTGTATTTAAATTTAATTTAGAGCATGTACCTAACATCAGTTATTAAAAAACCCAAACTTTAGATACGATGAAAGTTTTTACTACAATTATTAGCTTAATTACCCTATTTTTCACAACCAACCTACAAGCTCAATTTGCTGAGACCATAAGAACAGGACGACCTGGACAATCCATCGGAGCTTATGCTTTAGGTAAAAAAGTAGTGCAGTTGCAAGCTGGGGCGACTTATACAGATATTGATTACGGAGGAAGTCTCAATGAACAGATAGGCGATTATTTAGCAATCGTGCGACTCGGCTTGTTGGAAAAACTGGAAATTTCGGGTGTCATCAATTATCGAAATTTAAAACTTAACGACTCTGTTTTAAACTCGACGCGCAAAGGAATTAACAACACACAAATTGGTCTGCGATATAATATTTTAGAGGCTAAAGGCTATATTCCAGCTATCGGAATTCAAGGTCGATTGCTGTTAAAAGGAAATACCGGAGATTTTGACCGAGACGATGTTGGCAGTAAATTTATCTTAGCTGTTGGACAAAAAATGACGGATTGGTTATCTTTCACCGGTAATTATATTATGACTTGGCAGGGCAATGATCAAAATGTACAAAAAGATTATACGGGCGCATTATCGTTTCCCATTACGAAACGGTTGGGTGGTTTTGTAGAAATTTATGGAAATCTGGATGATTTTACCGCCAATTATGATGGTGGATTAGACTACACTATTACGGATAATTTAAAAATTGACGTTTCTACAGGCTGGCAAGGACAAGAAGAAGTTGACAATTGGTTTGTAGATTTTGGATTTTCGTGGCGATTCGTTTGGCGATAGTTTATTTCGCGTTCCTTATTTTGATTGAGCGGTAACTTTAAAATGATTAACAATTTTTGACTCAATATTGGTTGTAGAATAACCTTCTACAAAAGGTAAACTTTTCACCACTCCCCCATTGCCTAAGACCTCTTTTGAACCGACAATCTGGTGCGGCTGCCAGTCTCCACCTTTTACCAAAGTATCGGGCATGATTAATTTTATTAATTGCAAAGGAGTGTCTTCCTCAAAAACGACAACTGCATCTACCATCTCCAATGCCGCAAGTGAATGCTGCCGTGTCAGTTCGTCATTGATAGGTCGATGTGCGCCTTTTAATCTGGAAACAGAAGCAGCAGAATTAAGTCCAACAATCAATTTATCTCCACAATCTTTTGCATCTGCAAGATAATGGAGGTGTCCATAATGCAATAAATCAAAGCAGCCATTGGTAAAAACAATGGTTCGACCCTGGGCTTTCCAATTTGTAACAGTCGTGGTTATATCTTTCCAATTCTGGATTTTTGCATTGATGTTTTTTATTGTTTTCATGATGATGCTATTGATAACGATGTTACACGTTGACTATATGTTAAGTGCCTCGTAGTAATTAATT
>CAYUNA010001102.1:0-1503 GCA_964445895.1 uncultured Saprospiraceae bacterium
CTGTAAATTTAGGACAATAATTATTGCTCATTCTTTGGTAGTGAAAAGTTAAATCCGTATCATAGCAGTTACAGATGTGAAAGTAGATTTCGATAAGTTTATCGGTATTTTTCATTATTTCTATTTTTGTTGGTTCGCACCCTTAAAATAGAAAAGAAAAACTACTTTTCGCATCTGTTTTATAAATAATTAAAATCAGTATATTATTTAATGTAATTCAACGGAAATAAACTGTTGAACAGATAAGTATCTGATTTACTGATATATACATATATTTGCAAACTATTAAAATGGTGATTCTCAAAAACTTAACTACCTGATAATCAACATATTTTAACTCTTAGTTGGCATTTTTAATATTTATAGCATGAATATCAAGTATCTAATACTTTCCATAAACCTATTAGTTGGTTCATTTACAGGAATATCTCAAAACACCTTCAATAAAGCCTTTGACTTTGAAGAGGTACAAGCCACTATTTTTAGTGGCGTAATCGCTACAGACTCCTGCTATTACATAACGGGACTTGTTGCTCCTCATTATAATATTTTCGATGCAGGGGCTCTTTTTGTAAAATTGGATTTAGAAGGAGATTTAGAGTTTAAGAAAATCCATATTGATTCTTTTAAAAGAGATATTGAGATGTGGCGCCCATCTTTGAATGCTTTAGCAGATGGAAATTTTGCCGTATCTACCTATAATTTTGATACTATTTACCATGCTTCGATAGTTAAATTCGCTCCTAACGGAGACACCATATTCATTAAAGAGTTTGATAGCCCTTTTGGAGATTATTTGTTTTATATGAACTTTGATTTAAAAGTTTTTCCCAATGGAGATTTCTTAATGGTGAATTACGGTAGAAATGCAGATATTGTGGATTCTGATATTGATGTTGATATTATCAAAACAGATAGCTTAGGAAATATTATATGGCGGCAACAATATGGATTTAATAATTATTTAGATGCTTGCTTTTCGGCAATCATTAAAGAAAACGGCAATGTAGTATTAGGTGGTATTCAGTCTAATAGTGATAAAGTTGACCAAAATTTCTTCTATCAAAGCTGGGTTTTTGAGATTGATACACTTGGCAATGTAGTATGGGAATATTTAAGTCCCACAAATGTCGAAGTATTCGGTGGTTGGGTATTGGATATGCTACCAACTGCCGATGGGGGAATTGTTTGCACTTCATTTACTGTTGAGGAGCACCCAGTCAATCCTGTTTCAAGTAGTATTAGAGTAGAACCCTCTATCTTTAAATTAAATGCCAATCACGAATTGGCATGGGAAACTGTCGTCAAGGATGAAGTAAAAAAAGTAACGGATAGAGGACTAAAAGTCGTCAATGCGCACGAAGAGGATGGATATGTAATGCTGGCCGATATGTTTGATTATGATGGAACAATATATGGAAAAAATAAAGCCTATATAGGTAAATATTCTCTTGAAGGCGATAGTATATGGGGGCGGTTTCTAACTTTTCAGCCAGACGAAGC
>CAYUNA010001103.1:0-1502 GCA_964445895.1 uncultured Saprospiraceae bacterium
TTATGTGCTACTATTTGATAAAACAAGAAGCGTAATATTTAGTCTAAAAAACACCAGATTTAATTCCCTTTAAATGGTTGAGAATCTATTGGAAGATGTATTTTTGCCGTTCTTTGCCTGAATTCAATTTATGACTAATAAAAATACAGAACCATTAGACGAATTTACGGAAGAACAGCAGGAAGTACTGCGTTCTATCCGAACGTCACGCATCATTTTACCCATTATGATTGGGGTGGCGGTGGTCGTATATTTATTTTTCAAAGAATTCAATCCCCAAGATTTTAATCAAATTCAGTGGACAAGCCATGCCTGGTTTTGGATTGGCATCTCTACTTCGCTCTTGATTTTGCGGCATATTGCTTACGCGACCAGGTTACGGATTGTCTCAGAAGGCTATTTTTCCTGGAAAAAATGTGTGGAAGTGATTTTTATTTGGGAATTTAGTTCTGCCGTCACACCAACGAGTGTGGGAGGATCAGCAGTAGCTTTTTTTGTACTATCCCAAGAACGACTACCGGCTGCAAAAACGGCGACTATCATTTTGTACACCGTTGTTTTAGATACGATTTTTTTTGTCGGTACATTGCCCATTTTACTATTTTTTATTGGTCCAAAAATGATACGCCCAGAGTTGACTTCCTGGAATACGCTTGACGGTTGGGGATATGCTTTCCTCACGGCTTATGGATTAATGGCGACCTATGGGTTAATATTTTATTATGGCTTGTTTATCAATCCAATTCAGTTAAAACGCTTTTTGGTCGGTGCAACAAAGATTAAATTCTTGCGAAAATTTCGACAAAAAGCCATCGATATGGGCAATGAAATGGTAGTGGCTTCCAAAGAAATGAAGCGCAAAAACTGGCAATTTCACCTTGGTGCCTTTGGTGCAACGGCAACGGCTTGGTCGTGTCGATTCCTATTATTGAATTGCTTGATTATCGCTTTGGTTAGTTCTGTTTCTACAGATTTTTGGACGCAATTTAGCTTGTATGGACGATTGGAAACCATGTTTATTATCATTGCATTTAGTCCAACACCGGGTGGTGCAGGTTTTGTTGAAGGTCTATTCAATCCTTTTGTCGCAGATTATGTGACCAATGCAACAAGTGCGACGATTATTGCGACAATTTGGCGAGTGATGACTTATTATTCCTACTTATTAATTGGTGCGATTATTATTCCAAATTGGATTCGGCAGCGGCTAAATGATAGAAAAAATGCAGGTAATAAATTGACCAATTCTATGAAATAAACAGCAAGGAGGTCGAAAATTTATAGCCCCGCAAATTGAAAATTAATAATTCGTAAAATTTTGGTGTAGGTCATTTTCTATCTTCTGTCCGCCCGCACCATTAATTTTCCTCCCTCCCTGAGAATTTCTCTTGTGGCGGTTGGGAGATTAAACAATACGCTAAAGATTTTCGACACGAAATATACGTAGTGCCTAACATCAGTAATAAATAGGGGTTGTATCAGAAGGTCTTCTGGCTTTTGCT
>CAYUNA010001104.1:0-1500 GCA_964445895.1 uncultured Saprospiraceae bacterium
ATCCAAAAAGATGCCGTCATAAATTGTATAAGTTATTTCTGTCCAAGCACTTAAGGGAGTTGGTAATAAATAGCCTACCCGTTATTTTTTATCAACTCCTTTAATAAATAATTTTTTCCATTCGTTCTAACCCTCCGACCATATTTTTCCAAGAAAATTTTTCTTTATTTTCAATTACGCCAGCTGTTAATTCCTCGACTTGATTGTTGTCAAAAAAGTCAAAAATCGCATCTGCAATTGCCGTTGCAGCCACTTCCACCACATAGCCTGCTTTTCCATTTTCCACAATTTCAGGTAAGCCACCGACATTCGTTACGACCATTGGTTTTTCAAAATGGTACGCCAATTGAGAAATGCCGCTTTGCGTTGCCGTTTTATACGGTTGAACGACTAAATCTGCTGCACCAAAGTAGTATTTTACTTCTTCATTTGGAATATATTTGGTGCGCATAATGACTTGATTGTCAAGTTTTTTTGTTTTGATAATGGTCTGGTAGGCTGCTTCATTTCCGTAATATTCTCCCGCGACGATAAGCTTTAAATTTCGATTTTTCAAACGAGTATCTGCTAAAGCATTTAACAATAAATCCAATCCTTTATAATCTCGGATAAATCCAAAAAACAGCGCATATTCAACGCCTTTTTCTAAATTTAAATGAGCTAAAGCTGCGTCTTTTGATACCAAATCACCATAATTGTCGTAAATCGGATGTGGAATGTATTCGACAGGCTTGATAGTCGTAAATTGCTTCATTTCTTCTTTTACCGACTTCGACATTACAATAAATCCATCCACAGAATTGACAAAATATTGAGTCAATTGTCGGTCCCCTGGACGCTTCTCGTGTGGAATGATATTATCAGCAATGGCAATTGCCTTGGTATGCTTGTTTTTCTTCGCCAATCGGATGATACTACCCAAGCTCGGAGCCATAAACGGCAACCAATACCGCGTGATAATCAAATCAGGTTTCATGCGCTGCAATTCCTTCCCAACGGACAACCAATTGGCTGGATTAACCGAATTGACTTTGATATGAATGTCTAAATTTTCGGGTTTTGGGTCATTCGAAAACTGTGTCTTTCCAGGAAATAAAAAGTTAGGATATTGAAGAGAAAAAGTATAGATAATTACTTCGTAGCCAGAATTTTGCAATTCTATCGCCAATCGTTCACTCGAAGAGGCAATGCCACCGCGTAACGGGTGGGCGGGGGAGAGTAGGACTATTTTTTTCATAAAGTTTATTAATATGTGGAGCTGTATCACAAGGCGATTTTTCTCGTTAGGGAATTGGTAAAAAATAATCTACCCATTCTGACTCGTTCTTTTTCCATTTAAAAAAATTAAAAAAAGCTCAAATAACCAGTTATGCTCGCATTTTTTAAATTTCTTAAATGAAAAAATTACTTCGCCATAACGGGTAGATTATTTATTACCAACTCCCTTAAGAGAAAAATTAAATTCTAAAGACGGAGCAAAAGAATATTTCGCGTTCCTAA